>CAZECB010000193.1:0-4873 GCA_964510745.1 uncultured Flavobacteriaceae bacterium
ACCCATAAATAAATATACAAAATATATACGGCAATACAAAACTATTTTTGTATTAATTAAAATAAATGACTCTTTTATAAACCAAAAAAACAGCTAAGAATATCTCAGCTGTTTTATTAATTATTTTTATAGATTGTAAATAAATACTACAATCCTCGTCTGTTATCACCAGAATTAGTATCTATTAATTTATTATAAGGGTCTACACCTACTTCAATAGGCTTTTTATCTACCACAATCTTAATTTTATTATTGATTTCTGTAATATGACGTTTTTCCAAATATAACTCTTCATCATCTTCTCCAAAAACACCTATCTCAATATAATCATTTAATATAACAGATAATATTGGTCGCTTCATAGATTCTGTTTTATAAGATAATGTATCACCTATCTTTTCACCATAATAACGCTTTCCTTTATCATTATTTCTGTATTTACTAACTTGAAATTCTATTTTTACTTCATACTTTCCATTATCTAATGCTTTAGATTCTGCTTTCATAACTCTATTTCTATATAGTGTTATCGTTTCAAACATATCTTTAACTACATATTGTAATGAATCTGGAGTAACCGCTTTAATATCTTCTACAAACTCAGTTGACACTGGATAAGGTGCCCCTTTGAACTGGTATTTTTCAGCAAATCGTTTCACTACATTATTAAATTTCTTTTCCCCTAAATAATCACTCATAGCATACAAGACTAAAGACCCTTTTTGATAATGAATATACTGTTGATTTTCATTATACATTAACGGATTTTCTTTAATTTGCTCGACAGTTCTTCCTAAAAGGTAACCATCCATAGCATCCTTAAGAAATTTTCGCATTTGTGATTTTCCATTAGTTTTTTCTAATACTTTAAGTGAACTGTATTCTGATAAACTTTCAGATAACAATGTTGCGCCTTTAGCATTAGCACCTATCACTTGATGTGCCCACCATTGGTGTGCTAATTCATGTGCCGTTACACTAAACGGGAAATCTACTGCATCTTGATTCTCATCATCTACATCAGCAATAAATCCTATTGCTTCACTAAATGGTATGGTATTAGGAAACGCTTGTGCAAATCCTCCACCAGTCCTAGGGAATTCTATAATTCGCGCTTGTCTGTGTTGATATTGGGTATAATTGCCATTAAAATAATCTAACCCCTCTTTTAACCCCTTCATCATGCGATCTACATTATAATCATGATCAGGATGATAATAGATTTCTAATTTCACTCCATCATGTTCATCTCTTTTCACTTCATAACGTCCACTTAAAAATGCATAAAAATTCAATATTTTAGAATCCATTTTATAATGGAAATATTTTCGTCCGTCTTCTTCCCATTCTTTAATCAAATACCCTGGGGCAATTGCTATCTGGTCATTTGATGTACTTACTGTAGCTTCAAAATCTATCCAATCACTATTTCCACCGATATAATTATTATCTCTTGCTCCCGCAACATCTGGAGCAGGGAGCCTATCTTTAGGAGGTAAATTGTATTTTTTACGTAATTGCGGATTTCGTAATTCTCCTTGGTCACTATATCCTATTGTAGGGAATATTCCATTATTCAAGTTGCTTATAAAAGTTCCATTATATACTACAGGAGAATTATTATCAAAAAACGTATTAGGTTTACTATTTGTAGTAACTGTCATTATAAGTGTATCTCCAGGTTCTAATGGCTTACTAAATTGATACATACGATAGTCATAATCTTCTTGATCATAAACAATTTCGGTAGCACGGTCTAATTCAATCGTATTAGGGCGATTAGGATAATTAACATGTAATGTATCAATAGCAACTTCTGTTTGATTTATTAATGTAAAGGTTGCCCCTGCTTTATAATCTCGTGTTTTTGGAAAGATATCCATAAACGTATTTACAGCCACTAAACGTGGTTGCGGTACTTTATAAAACTTACCTAGCTCTTTTTCGTAGTTCACTCTTCGCTCTTCTCTTTCTTTACCTGTAGTACGGATATTATCTACATTGTTTACTTTCCAGATATACCCTCCTATTGTAAAAAAGCCTAACAAGCATAATGTCACAACCCCTATTAAAGGTTTCGTAAATCTAGCTTTAGCAAAAGTAAAACGCTCTTTTATAGTTGATCCCATACCACGACGATAAAACACAATTGCTAACACAAATAAAACAACACTAAATAGAATCCAATATAGACGATATGTGAAATAACGTGGTAAACCACTACCATAGCCATTCATATCACTAGGGCTTGGTGACCCTGCACCTTGATTAAATATAAATAAGCTTTGGTCTACACCTATCGCATTCAATAGTGGAGGTAATCCTAATGCTAAAACTAACAATGTAATTAGCCCCAACCATTTATTTTTAATTAACGTATGAATTAATAGAGACATCAATATCCATGGAATAAAATCCCAAATATTAATGACATATAAATCAACTAAATAAAGTGGTAATTCAAATTCAAAATACCCATTATAAGCCTGTATAACAACTCCACTCAAAATAACAATAAGCAAAAGTGTTGCTATCATTACTGTTATTGCTATAAACTTAGAAAATAATAATGCCCAATTTTTAGTAGGTGTAGTATCAACCAGTTGATTAGCATGAGCAGCTTTAGCTCTATCCATAACTAATCCTGAGTAAAGATATATTAACAAATATGCAAATGTGCTAAAAATACCTCCAGCAAATTGTAGCATCACCCAAGTTTTAGGTAAAATATCTGTACCATACTGTTGTCCTGTAATTAACATGGTTAATAATGAAAATGCAAATGATACAGATGCAATAATTATAAATGGCCACCCTTTTATAATATAAGCAATGTCTGATTTTGCAACTATCCAAGCTGTTTTTAATTGCCCTATAAAAGATAAATTTTGAGTTATTTTTGGTAACTCAATTTTTTCAATCGTACCAAAGTTCTTTTTTACTACGCGTTGCGCTTTTGCCTTAATTAAGGATAAGGTCGAAGGGTTTTGAGAAAAACTAAATCTAAATAATACACTTATAAATATGATTAATGAAATTCCTAACCATATTAAGCGATTATACAGTAATGTTCCTGTTACTGGAATGAGCTGTGTACTTTGTTCTTCAGGTGTCCAGTATTTAATTTGATTAAATGTAGCGCTATCACCAGTAGGTTCTAATAATTCTATCCAAAACGTATTATCCATATTTGGTAAACTTGACTGTGCAGCAAATTGAAGAATTACCATTACCAAAACAAACATGAACCCAATATTTACATTACGTAAAAACGCTGTTATTGTAAATACAATAGCACCATAAAAGAATACATTAGGAATAATGTAAACTAAAAATGGTTGTAAGTAATTCATGATTTTAAAAGGCCCTAGTAAATCTGCATTAGCGCCTGGTAAATAAAACCCTAATGTAGTACCTATAAGACTTGCTATAATCACTAATAATGTTATGACCATACCAGCACTAAACTTTGCCAGTAAATAATTTACTTTTGTTATGGGGTATGAATACAATACATTATGCATATTATCTTTAAAATCTCGCTGTATCGTCCCTCCTATAATGGACGGAATCAATAAATAGGTTAAGATTGCAAAAAAGCCTAATAAGCCATAAATACCTACGGCTCCATTTAATTTTATAGCACTAGTAACCGTTACTGAACCACCACTATCAAAAACACCTACTGCTAAAGCAGACAATAGTAATGCCATTATAAAAAGAACTCCTGCGTATATGTAAAAAATTGGTTTCTTAAACCAGTTTTTTATTTCGTGTTTAAATATTATTGAAAACATAATTAAGCAGTTTCTGGTTGAGCAATAAATTTGTCATTACTTAATGTTGTAAAATATACATCTTCTAGTGTAGGTTTTACTTTTTCAAATTGAGTTCCAGGAGATACATCTCCATAAACACGTACATTTAACATATTATCTTCATTATAACTAGAAGAAATCACATTATAATCTTGTTGCATTTGTTCAATACCTTCTCTTTCAATAGTGGTCATCCAAATTTTATCTGATAAAGCCGTTGTCATTTCTTTAGGTGTAGCTTGTGCTAGTATTTTCCCTCCATTCAATATCGCCATATCTGTACATAACTCTTTTACATCATCTACAATATGCGTAGAGAAAATTACAATATGATTAGTTCCTATTTCTCTTAACACATTTAAAAAGCGATGGCGTTCTGCTGGGTCTAAACCTGCAGTAGGTTCATCAACAATAATTAATTTTGGATTATTAAGTAATAATTGAGCAATTCCAAAGCGCTGTTTCATACCTCCAGAATATCCTGCTACATTTTTGTTACGTACATTACTTAAGTTAGTAACTTCTAGTGATTTATCTACGATTTCTTTTCGTTCTTTTTTATTAGTAATTCCTTTGAGACTAGCAAAATAATGCAATAAATCATTGGCACTCATTTTAGGATATACACCAAACTCTTGCGGTAAATACCCCAATGTTTTTCTAAACTCTATCTTATTGTTTAAAATATCTAATCCGTTAAAATCTATGCTTCCACTATCAGGAGATTGTAATGTTGCTATAGTTCGCATTAATGATGATTTCCCTGCACCATTAGGTCCTAACAGGCCAAACATTCCAGTGCCTATTTCTAGATTTAAATCATCAATGGCTTTAACACCATTTTTATAGGTTTTAGTTAAATTCTCGATAGTCAATTTCATAGTATAGTGTTTATGTTGTATCGTTAGTATAATATTACTATTTTTTGTTACAGTATTTTTATAATAAAAACAAGTATACAAAAAAAGTCTATGAAATTAACTTCATAGACTTTTAATACGCAGGGCAAAATCATACTTTGATATTCAAAATTTTAATTAAATAGTCTTGATTCC
>CAZECB010000194.1:0-4863 GCA_964510745.1 uncultured Flavobacteriaceae bacterium
CTTGATTTAACCAATATAAATAGTTCTTTTTATAAGATCGTGCAAAGTTATTGTAATTGTTAAATGCAGTAGAGTTTTTATTAAATGCTAGTTGTAATTCTTTGGGAATTACTAAATTTTCAACATCATCCAATTGTGTCCAAGAACCATCTTGTTTAGCTGCTTCAATTTTTGCTAAACCAGAATCATGCATTTTGTTATTTGCGATTAATTCTTTAATGTATTTTTTATTTAAAGCACTCCATACACTTTTTAGATTTCTAGGAGAAAAGTACTGAACTCTACGTTCTTCATCTAACTTTTTTACGGTACTATCTATCCAACCAAAACAAATGGCTTCTTGTACAGCTTCTTCCCAGCGCATACTTTCTTTATTGCTAGAAACTTTATAAAATATTAATTGAATTCCATCAGAAAGATTATGATTCTCAATTAACCAAGTTCTCCATTCAATTCTATTTTTAAAATAATGTTGAGGTTTATTTTTCATTTGTATAAAAATAAAAATTCTCTAAAACATTTTCAGCTTTAGAGAATTTTTATTATTTATTTTTAGTATAGTTTATCTAAATGTTCTACTTGGGAAAACTACCATACTTTCATGACCATCTTTTCCAACAGATGCAATTCCGAAGAAATAATTATCAATGACAATTCCTTTTAATACAAATTCAGAAACGTCACCAACATATCTGCTATGATCCCAAGTAGGAGAGGTTGTATCTCTCCAATAAATTTTATAGCCTTTAGCGCCATCTACCTTATCCCATTTAAACTTAGCTGATGGTTGTACAATACCACCTATCATTACATTAGACGGAGGAGGAGGAGCAATAGCTAAACTCGCTAAATTGATGGCATTTACAGCTGTTAATTTTTTAGCATAACCAAAATTAACATGCTCAAAGGTATCCCCATAATTAGTTCCGTTTTCAGTACGAATGTCTTGATGTTGTTGCGTATAGTTCTCGTGAGATTCCATGATTCTAACTCCAGCAAATCCTAAATCGTTAAATGGACGGTGATGCCCACCACGACCAAAACGATCTAAACGATAAATCATACGCGGATTCATCTCAGGCATATATGTTTTCACGTTTTTATGAATATAGCGTGCCATTTGACGAGAAATACCATCAACTTCACCGCCTTGAAAACGACGTCTTCGTCTTGCTTGTTCAGATTCGTTAGCAGGTACAGGTTCTGAGAAAATTCTAAATTCACGATTGTCAATAACACCATCAACACCTTGAATATTACCGATCATATCATTATTCATAATACCAATAATATCCCAACCTTTTTCTTTAGCATAATTAGCTAAACCAGCACCACCAAATAAACCTTGTTCTTCACCAGAAAGTCCAACATAAATAATACTACTTTCAAATTTGTGTTTACTTAATACACGAGCCGCTTCAATAGTTCCTGCCATTCCAGAAGCATTATCATTAGCACCAGGAGAATCTGATGTGAAATTAGCAGGATCAGTGACTCTTGAGTCTATATCACCACTCATCATTACAAACCGATTTGGGTATTTAGTACCACGTTGTATAGCAAGAACATTGGTCACAACCACATCATGAACAATACGTGCGTTAGCTCCTTTTTTTACTAAATTATTCTGATTGATAACTTCTAAGCAATTGTTACAATCTTTTGATATGTTTTCAAATTCAGCTTTAATCCAACGTCTAGCAGCTCCAATGCCTCGTGTGTTAGAAATGGTATCACTAAGTGTGTGACGTGTACCAAAATTCACTAAAGTTTGTACATCAGCTTTAATACGATCTGCTGATACAGCATCTATAATATCGTATATTTTTTGATCGGTTTGAGCTGTTAATGTTATAGAAGTTATTAAAGCTATAAGTGTAAGTAATTGTTTCATTTACTGATTTTTATTGTTTATGATAATTAAATTTTATGTTTTCTACAGTACCATCGTCATTGCGAATGTCTACAAATATATTCATTTCCGTAGTATTGACACGCTCAAAAGTCATTCCTTCAAAAACAACTTTATCTTTAGTAATTTCTTTAAGCGGAAAATCTACTGTTTCATCTTTAGCCTCCCAACCTTTGAGATCGTTATTAAAATGTTTTAACTGAAGCATTAAGGTGTTATTTACTTCTCTGATAATTTCAATTTCATAAAAAGTGACTTTACCATCATTAATCAATTTAAAAGTTGCCATCATCGAGCCACCAGAAGGTTTACTCCAAATTTCTTCAGTAATACCTCCAAAAGCTTCACCTTTCCATGTGCCAGATATCCAAGAGATATTTTCTAGTTTAGGTTCAAGTTGCTCTTTTGACTGTGCTTTGCAAGAGAGAGTTATAAGTAATAAGATTAAAATTATTTTTTTCATTTTTTAATGCTTTTATATATACTATTAAAACGTTTATAAATTTGAAAACGTGAGCATTTACAATTTGTTTTTGAGTTTTATATTATTCCACTCTTCATTCAAAATACTGTAAAAAATAGTATCTCGTCTTCTATTATTAATCATTAAAGTATGACTTCTCAGAACACCTTCTTCAACAAACCCAATTTTAGACATTGCTTTTCGAGCAGGAATGTTTAGAACATCTGTTTTTGATTCTATTCGTTCAAAATGACATTCATTAAAAAGATATTTAAGTAATATCAATTTTACTTTGCTATTAATCCCTTTTCCTTGATAACTTTTACTAATCCAAGTCCATCCAATTTCTGCTCTTTTATCTTTTAGTGAAATATTACCAATACTGGTTGAACCAATTATTTTATTTGTTTCTTTATCTATAATAGTTAATGTTAACCTTGTATTGTCATTAATTCCGGATGTTATCCAATCTTTAAGTTCTTTTTTATTGGATAAGTCAGAAGTGAAATAAGTCCACATTTCAGGATTTAAAGTCAATTTAAACATTTCATCTAAATCTTCTAAAATTAATGGTCGAATTAGAATTTGATCCGTATGAAATTCTTTATCGAAATCAATCATTTATCTAATAAATAAATGTTACTTTCTGTATCAACCCATCTTCAATTTCATAAACTGCTACAGCACTTCTGTATTGACCATTTGCTAAAATGTATTCTTCATCAATTACTTTATTACTTATAGTAATTCTGTTTTTGATTTCGCAGTGTAAATCGGGCGTATTCTTAAAATACGTTTCAAATCGAGCTTGCATTGTAGCTTTATCTTGAAAACGTGTATCTTCAGGGAAATAATTAATAACGATGTCATCGTTATAGGTTGCCATAAAGGCTTCTAAATCTCTATTATTATAAGCTTCTACTTGACGTTGTACTAATTGTTCTGGAGTTTCAGATTGCCCATTTTCGGCAACTAATACTAATTGATTCGAATTTGGATTGACTGCCAATCGTGAAATATTTTTGATATTAAAATCTCTAATGGATGTGACTTTTATCCAGTCGTTATCTTGTTCAGGGTTAAACTTATAAATAGTATCTCTATACCCCATTAAAATAGTGCCATTAGGTGTCCAACACATATCGTCAGCATTTTTAATAGTATTTATAATCGTTTTTGTTTCACCTGTTTTTGGGTTCAATGAACGTATTTCCCAAATATCATTAGTTTTACTAACATAACTTACCAAATTAGTATTAGGAATATTATGTAAAGAACGCCCAATCTTTGATTGAATGGTTTTATGTTTACCTGTTTTGGTATTAGAAACTGTGAGTGATAAACCTTCACCATCTAAAACAGAAGAGACTAATGTATTCTTATCGTACCAAACTTGATAACCAATAACGATATCTGTAATTAACTCCCGTTCTTTTCCGCTTTTTAAACTATACCTATTTAAGGTTTGCGTACCATCTTTATCTAATTGAATAGCCGTAACATAATTACTATTAGGAATTTGTATTGGCGAATATTCACTTCCTTCAGAACTATTTATCCAAGATTTTTTACTATTAGAAATAGTGTACTTTAAAATATCGGTTTGCCCATTTCTAGTCGATGCAAATAAAATGGTATTAGCATCTAAAAATGAAGGTTGATTATCATATCCTTCATTTGCTGAGATATTAACTTTATTTGAAATTGAAAAATTCCCATTATCTTCTTTTAAATCAAAGAGAAAGACATCAGTATTTGGTTGAGTGTAAGTAAGTAAACTTGAAAGTAACACAACAATTAAAAGGGGAGAGGTTGGATTAAAACGTATCATAAAATATAAGTTAGAGGGAATTGCTAAGATATTTATTTTGGATGGCTAATTCAATTATTTTTTTGAATTTAAAATCATTAAATATTCTATTTTCATTTCGACTTAATTAGTAATTTTAAAATTATATATTGAATGAAGAATTCTTTCCTTTTAATTCTTTTATGTGCAAGTCAAATAGGGTTTTCACAAATCAGAAAAGCAAGTTTAAGCACGCAAGTAAAAATAGAATAGAATGTAGGTTTAGCTAAAGTAACTTTAGAGTACGGGCAACCAGGCGCAAAACAACGCCCAATTTTTGGAGCATTGATTCCTTATGATAAAGTATGGCGTACAGGTGCAAACTCATCTACTAAAATTACAATAGATCAAGATGTAACATTTAGCGGAAATGAGATTCCTGCGGGAACTTATGGTTTATATTCTATTCCTGGAGAAAAAGAATGGACGATTATCGTTCACAATAATGAAAGACTTTGGGGAGCAGGAAATTATAATGAAGAAAATGATTTAGTACGCTTTAAAGTGCCTGTAATACAATTAAAAGATTATCGAGAAACATTAAGTATAAATTTTGAAAAATTTAACGCGAACGGAGCTGATTTAGTTATACAATGGGAAAACTCTAAAGTTAAAATTCCTGTATATGTCAATTCTGAT
>CAZECB010000195.1:0-4804 GCA_964510745.1 uncultured Flavobacteriaceae bacterium
GAATAGCCTTCAATTAAATACAGTACAATAATAATTCGGTATTTATCTTTTAAATCATCTATTGCTTTTTTTACAGCTTCAACTTTTAAAGAAATATCTTCTAATACTTCTTCATTTTTTTGAAATTCTACCGAGTCTTGCAACCAACCTAATTTCTTTTTTTGTTTTAAAAAATCTAAAGAACAATTAATTACAATTCGTTTTAACCAGGCGCCTAGGTTAAGATCACTTTCTAACTTAGAAATATTTTGAAACGCTTTAATAAAGGCATCATGCACAATGTCTTGTGTATCGTGCGTGTTTTTAATAATTCTAAAGCTCACATTATAAAGCATATCCTTGTACAACAGATACACTTGCATTTGTGCTTTTAAATTATTTTTCTTGCATGCTTTTATTAATTCCAGGCGCTCCAAAAATTAGTTTTCGATGTGTTATAGTTTATATAATAACTTTAGTTTTTTAAATTTGTCTCAAAAAAACAATTAAATATTGTTTCTGTAAGGATTTAAGTCATAACTCGGTCTAAATATTAATCTTATTATCCAGTAGCTGAAACCTATGATTACTCCAGATTTCCCTGTAAATGAAAAATTACGACAACAAGCCCTAGAAAAGTACAATTTACTAGATACTTTACCAGAAGAGAGTTACGATAATATCACCTCTTTAATGTCTTATATATGCGATACACCTATATCTTTAATCACTTTACTAGACAGAAATCGTAATTTTTTAAAATCACATCACGGTGTTCCTTTTAACGAATCTCCAAGAGAAATCTCATTTTGTGGTCACGCTATTAATTCAGAAAACCCTATTACTATTATCGAAGATGCTCGTAAAGATGAGCGTTTTCACGATAACCCTTTGGTTAGTGAGCATAATGCAATATTTTATGCTGGTGTCCCTTTAGTGGATCCTGATGGTTTTAAATTAGGAACACTATGCGTTTATGATGTTAAGCCTAGAGAATTAGCTCAGGAACAAATTAATGCCTTATTAAACATGGCAAAACAAGTCATGAGTCTTTTTGAAGAAAAATATCAAAATATTAAACTGCAACAGCTTCAAGAGAGTCTAGAAGAACGAAATAAAAATTTAGAAAAATTTGCTGGAGTTGTCTCGCATGACCTTAAATCACCTTTAGCACAAATTACAGCTCTTACCGAGCTTATTGAAAGTGACTTAAAAGAAGAGGGTAATACAGAAGTTCATCAATATCTAGAGTATATTAAAAACTCTTCAGATACATTAAGAGATTATATTGATGGTATTTTAAAATTTTATAAAACTGATAGTATTTTAAAGCAAGATAACGAAAGTGTTAATTTTTCAGATTTCATGACTAGTATCAGCACTATTTTCTCAATAGATAAAGGTATTACTATTAATTACAGTACTACATTAAATATCATTAAAGTTAATAAAGCAGCACTCACGCAAGTCATTAGCAATCTAGTGTCTAACGCTATAAAATATAATGACAAATCAAATACCGAAATAAACATCTCTTTAATTGAAAGTGAAGATTTTTATGAATTTTCTGTGTCTGATAATGGCCCTGGTATCGAAAAAAAATATTTAGCTACTATTTTTGATCTTTTTACTACAGCAAATACAATAGATAAAAATGGTGAATCAGGAACAGGTATTGGTCTTGCTACAGTAAAAAAAATGATAACAAGTTTGGGAGGCACGATTTCTGTGGTTTGCAATGAAACAGAAACAAATGGATGTAATTTTAAGTTCTCATTTGCTAAAAATCAAAATTAGTAAAGAGACAAAATTAAATGCGTTTAGTTTTCATAGCTTTTAATTGTTTCAACATTTCTAAAGTAATAGCTTCTAAATCAAATTTATGATTCCATCCCCAATGTTCTCTTGCTGAAGTGTCATCAATTGATTTTGGCCAACTATCTGCTATCTGTTGTCTAAAATCTGGTGTATATGAAATAGAAAATTCAGGAAGTTGTTTTTTAATAGAAATAGCAACATCATCTGGAGTAAAACTAATTGCCGCTAAATTATACGATGAACGTATTGTTACATTCTTAGCATCAGCTGACATTAATTTCACAGTTGCTTCAATAGCATCATCCATAAACATCATTGGTAATTCAGAAGTTTCATTTAAAAAACAGTCATAATTTTCTCCAGCAACTGCTTTGTGATAAATATCTATGGCATAATCTGTTGTTCCTCCACCAGGTAATGTTTTCCAACTTATAATTCCTGGATAACGAATACTTCTAACATCTACTCCATAATTTTTGAAGTAATACTCACACCAACGTTCACCTACTTGTTTGGTGATTCCATAAACTGTAGCGGGCTCCATAATAGTATATTGTGGTGTGTTTTCTTTAGGGGTAGTTGGTCCAAAAACAGCAATACTAGAGGGCCAAAATACTTTTCTGATAAACCCTTCTTTAGCTAGATTTAAAACATTAAAAAGTGTAGTCATATTCAAATTCCAAGCTTTTTTAGGATATTTTTCTCCAGTAGCACTTAGCATAGCTGCCATTAAATAAATAGTATCTATATTATATTTTTCAATACAATTTTTGATAACATCAAAATCCATTGCATTAATAACTTCAAAAGGTCCAGAGTTTACAAGATCTAAATTGTTTTTTTTGATATCTGATGCAATGACGCTATCTTTTCCGTTAAGTTGTCTTAATTTATAAGTAAGCTCAGAGCCTATTTGACCACATGCTCCAATAATTAACGATTTTGAACCCATTTAAAATACTATTTAAAGGTTCAAAAATACTATTTTCCATAGTTTTTAGGCAAAAAATTAACTTAAATTACACACTATTATAATTAAGCAATATATTTGCAATTCTATCTGTTATTACTTATATGAAGTTATTAAAACTGATTCTTACATTTAGCCTTACTATTATTCTGTTTGTACTAAATTCGGGGTGCGAAAAAACAACAGAGAACAATGATACTTCAACAGATATAACAACAACGCTAGCACAAAATAATATTACTAAAAAAGATGTTGAAGCTTTAGATTATGAAGAATATGTTTTTGATGATGATGTCATAGAAATAATATCAGATTGGGATGAGTTTTCTGAGATTCAACTTCAAATTGAAAATTTAAAATCTGCTAGTTTATTCTTTTTTAAAGATGATGATAGTTATAATACATTAAATATTTTATTTTCTGATTTAAAAGATGAAACCCCAACACTTTTATATTCAAATCAAATTTCTGTAAGATTATTAATTCTAGAAACTACATTTTTTAAACTTGAAGATTTAGTGAATTATAATTATTCAAAAGAAGATATTTTAAATATTATAAAAGAAATTTTTATAGCACATTCAAATCTTATTTTTCAAATTAATAAGAAAGTTGAAGATGATAGAATAAATATTATCAAACCCATATAAATTGCTTTTAAAGTGTAACAATTTCTGCTTTAAAGCTTCTAAATAATAATAACAATCGTACTAATTAAATATAATAAAAATGAAAACTAATGTAAAAAAGCTTAGCCTTTTAAGTTGTTTAGCCTTTTTAGGGTTAATAGCATGTAAAGAAGAAACAAAAAATGAAACGGCTCAAGTTGCTGATACTATACCTGGTATTGTGTTAGAAAATATGGACACTAGTGTAGATCCTAAAGAAGATTTTTACAATTACGTTAATGGTAGTTGGGCAAAAAACACAAGAATTCCTGACGACAGAACTCGTTGGGGAGGTTTTAGCGTATTAAGAAAATCAACCGATAAAGATGTATTAGAAATCATTAAAACATCTAAAGAATTAGGAACTTATGCTGATGGTACAGATCAGAGAAAAGCATTATTAGTTTATGAATCTGAGTTAGATACTGTTTCAAGAAATAAAGCTGGAGTTATACCTCTTAAACCAGCGCTAGTTGCAATAAATAATATCAAAAATTTAAATGATATGCAAACTGTTATAGCAACTACACCAGGGGTATCTGCTCCATTTTTTGGTTTAGGTGCTAGACCAGATTTTAGTGATAGCAGTATAAATATTGCTAATATTGGTAATGGTGGTTTAGGTTTACCAGATCGCGATTATTATTTAGAGCAAGATAAAAAATCTGTTGAGATAAGAGAAAAATATATAGAACATATTACTAGAATGCTTCAGTTTATAGATTATGACGAAGCTAAAGCTAAAGCGGCTGCTAGCATTATTTTATTCTTAGAAACTAAGCTTGCAGAACCTAGGTTCGATAAAGTTGAACGTAGAGACGCCCGTAATCGTAATAATCCAGCAACTTTAAAAGAATTATCTGCAATGTCTCCAGCTATTAACTGGAATAAATATATTTCAGATTTGGGAGTAACTAAGCAATTAGAAAAAGTAAATATTTCTAATCCTAGATATCTAAAAGCTTTAAATTCATTTTTAAACTCCACAAACATTAATGATATTAAAACATTAATAACTTGGAATACTTTAAGAAATGCCTCTGGGGTTTTATCTACAGAACTTCAAGCCGCCAATTGGGAGTTTAATGCAAAATATTTAAGAGGTGCTAAAAAACAACGTTCTGCAGAAGAGCGTGCTTTAGGAACTGTAAATGGAGCAGTAGGTGAGGCAATTGGTAAATTGTATGTTGAAGCTAAATTTCCACCAGAAGCAAAAGAAAAAGCAGAAAAAATGATTGCTGATGTAATTACTGCATTCCAAAATAGAATCCAAAATTTAGATTGGATGAGTGAAGAAACTAAGCTAAAAGCTATTGAAAAACTTGATAAGTTTACTGTAAAAATTGCTTACCCAGATGAATGGACAGAT
>CAZECB010000196.1:0-4799 GCA_964510745.1 uncultured Flavobacteriaceae bacterium
GTAAAAATATCAAAACGTGAAGCTAAAGTTATTTTTAATTTCTCTATTGGAGACACTTCTAATTGTGCGTATGCAGCATAATTTAAAATATTAGCATCATAATTTAATACAAAGTCATCTTGGTTAACAACAAAACTCTCATTAATTCCTGTATCTGGGTTTACAACGATTGTTGTTCTTGTAGCTTCAAAATCTTGAGGAGAAATATCTAAAGATGTACCTACTACAAAATTTGTGTTAATAAAATCAAACTTTGTTTTATGTTGAATTAATCCTAAATAACTATTAAACTCATTTGTATTTACCTCACCTACTCCTTCACCTGTTAATTGACCTTTTTCTCTTGTTTGTCTAATTCTAAAAGAAGGTATTTGATCTTGTGAATTATTTCTGTAAACAAAATTAAATTCTGTCTTATTATTATTGTTCCAACGTTTTTCTAAAGTACTACGCAATCTAAATACCAGGGCTTCTCGTTCTGTAAAAGTTTGATCGCTTTCAAAATTTTCTGTAAAAAAATCTTCTTCGTTTAAAGAACCTGACATGTCTGATCTAAAATCTACAAAATCAAAAACACTAATCCATTTTGTAGTAGTATTAAAATTATAAACACCTTTAAAAGTCAGTGCTATTTTTTCATAGTCTGAATGCCCTAATGGTCCATTATTACGTTGCGCAAAATTTGCACTAACATAAAAACCAAAATTATCATTTAAATATTTTGATGCATCTATAACATAACGTGTTAAACCTAGATCATTAGCTTCTGTACTTAATGTTGCTGATAAATCACGAGTTGGAGTTTTTGTTATAAAATTAAAACTACCACCAATAGCTTCACTACCATAAATACTAGATGCAGGGCCTTTTATAATTTCGATTTTTTGAAAAGATAAGTTATTTAATTCTAAAAGTGCATTGTGATTAAATACAGCTACTGGTCGTAATGGAATACCATCTTCTAAATATAAAAATAATGCTCTGGTAGAAATTGGTGAACGCACTGCTGTAAAGTGCTGTTCATTACTCGATGCTTTTGATGTTGCTATAAATACTCCGGGAACTTGATTAGTTAATTGATCTAGAGTAAATGATTTATTTTCTTTTATTTGACTCGCACTTAATGTTGATATTGCTGCAGGAACTTCATTCCGTTTTTGTAATTCTCTACTTGCAGAGATAACTACATCATTAAGTTTAAATTCTCCATCCAATAAAACAATACGATTAAAAGAAGAACTTAATTTAGCAGTAACATCTCTAAAACCTAAATATTTAACAATAACTGTTTTTGTTTCTGCTAAATTAATTTTAAAATTCCCTTTTGTATCACTTATAGCGCCTATATTCGGATTTAAAGATGATACAATTGAAGCGCCTACTAAAGCTTGATTATTTTGATTTACAATTTGTCCTTTATATATAGTTTGAGCATAATTTATCCAACTTATACTAAAGAATAGTATGGTAATTATTTTCTTAAAATTCATATAATATTTTGATAGATATAAAGTGATAACATCTATACCTACTAATTTAATTAGGTTAATAATAAAATATTGTTTGCCTTAAATAAAAAGCAAAGTGAAGTGATAAACGAAATTAAAATTATGTCGTTTATCAAAAAATAAATTAAAAATTAAGCAATTAAAGGTGGGTGAAATACCGTTTCGCTAAAATTATATGAGTAGTTAAAATTATAAATAAATGAATTTTTAGGATTTTCTATAAATGATTCATTTATTTTCAACTTCATTAATTTTACAAATCCAACAGGATATATTCTCATATCAACTGATGGCATATTTTCTTCTTCTTGTTCTTTTTGTTTTTTTTGAATCATTTGCATCAAGTAACATTTTCCATTACATGCAAGTTCAGGTTTATCTTTATTTACACAAAGAACTTTTACAATATAACTATGATTAAGATAATAAGTAATTAGTGGCATTGCTGGTTTCAGCATCGCTACGAAGTATAACATAATCCAAAAAAAAACAACAGTATTCTTCATCTTATGATTGATTCTGCAAAAGTAATTATACTTAAGTTTCAATCCTAGAAAATAATGTAACGCTAATGCATTTTTATTTTAGCTCTTTTAAAGTTAATTTCACTATTGAAGAAAATAATTAATAGGCTTAAAACAATTACTTTAAAAGTCTATTTTAATAAATAATCCCCGAGGCAGAGCCATCGGGGTATTCAACGGAAAACGGTTAATTTTTTAGTTTAATGAAAACCTCAGGTTTTCAAACTTTCCTTTTAACCACCGAGGCAGAGCCTCGGGGAATTCTACTGATTAAACTCATTTTAAATTATGGTTCAATATCATAATATCCTTTTTCAGGAATTTCAATTAAGTATTCTTTTTTAGACTTATTATTAAGATGTGACTCTCTTAACCAAGGGTTGTGCGTTTTTAATATCTTGTAAGTAATTCCAAAACGTTCGGAAAATTCAACAAAATCTGTGACCGCAGTATCTACTTGTACTTTGTAAGTTGGAATTGTTTTGTATAAATCCTTAGCTCTAAAATTAAAACCATATTTGGTTGGAGCGTTTAAAATCTCTTTTAATGCAATAATTCTAAAAATATATCGCCCTGTTTCTTCACCTAAAAGTAAATCATAATAAGTATCAACGTTTTGAGCTTTTAAACGTTTAGATATTCCTGCTCTTCCAGCGTTATATGATGCAGCAGCAAGTGTCCAAGAACCAAATTGCTTTTTAGCTTTTAGTAAATATTTACATGCAACCTCAGTTGCTTTTTCTAAATTATAACGTTCATCAACATTAGTGTTTACTTCTAATCCATTTTCTCTAGCTGTTATTTTTAATATTTGCCAAAACCCTCTAGCTCCTGCTGGAGACACTGCATTTGTTAATCCGCTTTCAATGACTGCTAAATACTTAAAATCATCTGGGACACCATACTTTTCAAGGATTGGTTCTATAGTAGGAAAGAATTTGTTAGCACGTTTAAACATTAACAAACCATTAGACTGCCAATAGGTGTTTACTAATAGTTCACGATCCATACGTTCAAAAACTTCTGGGTCTGCTAGTGGTAATGCTTCACCTGAAAACTCTAAATTTTCAGGAATATTTAAGGCGTATATATTATAATCATTTATAATTTTAGTCTCTAAATTCTCATCGCTTGGAGCATCCTGAACACCATATATTAAAAATCCTGCTAACGCTATTAATCCAATTATTGCTAAAAAACTCTTTATTTTATTCATCATCCATTTGTTTTAGATACTAATTTATAAAAATAATATTATTTTATTTCTAAATCATTGTGTTAATAGTTTAGGTAAATTCTCATTAAACCATTTAAATTTATTTATGACCATAATATGTGTGCCATTCTTAATAGCTATACATTTATTTATATTTTTAATAGGAAAGACATTATCTTTTTCACCATGAATGTGAATAATTCCTTTTATTGGTTTCTCTTGCTTCCAGTTAATAACTTGTTCAATTGCCCAATCTAAATAGCGTTTATCACTTACAGATAAATATTTTTTATATAACTCTAAACGTTTAGTTACCGTTTCTCCAAATGCATATTTTGCTAAAAATTCGATATTACTTGCTAAACTAGTAGGTAATAATTTATAAATTTTAGTGGCTTTAGCAATTTTCATTTTTTTAGGAAGTTCTGTATTACTTTTAACACTAGACACAATTATAAGTTTTTTTAAACTTATATACTTGCTCATTTCTTGAACTAAAAGACCCCCAAACGAAACACCTATTAAAATAGGGTCTTCATGTTTTATGTTTTGTACCATACGTAATGCATAACCTTCTATAGGCTCATTTTTTAAAGGAATAAACCACTCTAACCAATGAATTTTAAATTGAGGTTCTGGCAATTTAATATGTTCAAAAATTGTTGGATTTGCTGCCATTCCTGGCATTAAATATACATGGATTGTCTCTTGTTGCATAGGCTACTATAACATCAATTTATTGTTAAATTATTTTTTTGTAAATTTGCATCGCAAAACTATGCAAAATAGTACTTCGTAAGTTAAATAAAAAATACTAATTATGGTTGATACACTTGAACTAGTCGATAATGATTTTTTACGTCAGTTTGAATTGAAGGTAGATAATGGATTAGCAAAAATTGAATATTCCCTACAAGATAGAAAAATATTTTTAACAAAACTTATAGTACCAGAAACTTCAGATACAGATCTTTTTGTAAATGATTTTTTAACACTAGTTATGGAAAACATTGAAGATAGAAATATTAGTGTTGTTCCTACAAGTCCCCCAATAGCAAAGTTTATCAGAAAAAATAGACGTTACAAAAGAATGCTTCCAGTAGGTATCAGAATCTAAATCTGAGCTGCTTTCTTTAACTCAATACCTTTTCAAATTCAAACCTAACTAAACCGTCATCATCAATTTTAGTTAATGTTACTTCATGTATTGTATTCACTAATTCTGGATTCCAAGGTGCTTTTACTTTTACATAATTTTCTGTAAAACCATGAATATAACCTTCTTTATTTTCGCTTTCAAATAAAACAATTCGATTTGTATTAATTTGACTTTCATAGAACGTACGACGTTTTTTAGCAGATAAACCTCTTAGCATTTTACTTCGTTTTGCTCTAACATTTTTTGCAACTGCACCATTCAAATTAACAGCCTCTGTATTATCACGCTCAGAATAAGTAAACACATGCAGATACGAAACATCTAATTCATTTAAAAAATTATACGTTTCTAAAAAACGTGCATCTGTTTCTCCAGGAAAGCCAACAATAACA
>CAZECB010000197.1:0-4798 GCA_964510745.1 uncultured Flavobacteriaceae bacterium
AGATGAATACTGAAAATGAATAATAAAAAGGAAGTAAAAACATGTCTATACAAATTTCTGATTTTTTAGAACTGTATAAATATAAAATTTAAAAATTAATGACTATAATTTATTTTTCTTCAAAAAGGTCTATTTTTTTAAAAAACGAATATTACGAGTCAGTCCTGAAAATTTTGTGCGTTTTACTGCCGATTTTTGAAAGACTTTATTAAAGGTATCTTGAGTAATCTCCTCCCAATCCTTTTTAGACATTGATAGTAATTCTGGATGCGGGTTAAAGAGTGGTTCTTTGTGTGGTTTTGAAAATCGATTCCAAGGGCATACGTCTTGACAAACATCGCATCCAAACATCCAGTCATCAAAATGATTTTTAAATTCTGATGGAATATTATTTTTAAGTTCAATTGTAAAATATGAAATACATTTACTGCCATCTACCTTATAAGGTTCTGCAATTGCCTGTGTAGGACAAGCATCGATACAAGCTGTACAAGAACCACAATGGTCGGTCACAGGAGTATCATATTCTAACTCTAAATCCACAATTAATTCAGCTATAAAATAAAAAGACCCTACTTGTTGAGTAAGTAAGTTACTATGTTTACCAATCCATCCTAATCCAGATTTTGCTGCCCATGCTTTATCTAATACCGGAGCAGAATCTACAAATGCACGTCCATTAATCTCACCTATCTTTTCTTGCATGATATGCATTAGCTGTTTCAGTTTATCTTTTATTACAAAATGATAATCTGTACCATAAGCATATTTACTGATTTTAGGAGCTGTTTCATCTTTTTGAGTTTCTGATGGATAATAATTAAGCAATAATGAAATGACAGATTTTGAACCTTCAACCAATTTTGTAGGGTCTAAGCGTTTATCAAAATGATTTTCCATATAGCGCATTTCGCCATGCATATTATTGTTTAGCCATTGCTCTAAACGTGGTGCTTCTTCTTCCAAAAATGCTGCTTTGCTAATACCACAAGATAAAAAACCGAGGCGTTTGGCTTCGGTTTTAATGAGTTGTGCGTATTTTGTTTTATAATTCATAATGATTAGAGATTCTGAAACAAGTTCAGAATGACAGCATTAAAACAGTCCTCCTTGTACGCTTCCTTTAATACGCCCTAGATGTTTATAAGCTAAATCAGTGACCTCACGCCCTCTTGGTGTTCTCATAATAAAACCTTGTTGAATTAAAAAAGGTTCATAAACTTCTTCAATGGTTTCTGGACTTTCACTAACTGCCGTTGCAATAGTTGTAATCCCTACTGGGCCGCCTTTAAATTTATCAATAATAGTTGTTAAGATTTTATTATCCATTTCATCTAAACCATGAGCATCGACGTTTAATGCTTTAAGTGAAAACTTTGAAATTTCTAAGCCTATTTTTCCATTCCCTTTTATTTGTGCAAAATCACGAACACGACGCAATAACGCATTAGCAATACGCGGTGTACCTCGACTACGACCAGCAATTTCAATAGCAGCATCTAATTGTATTGGAACATTTAATATATCTGCACTTCGTTCTATAATAGTTGATAATAACTCTGTTGAATAATATTGTAATCGACTCTGTATACCAAAACGTGCGCGCATTGGTGCAGTTAATAATCCAGATCGAGTCGTTGCACCTATAAGTGTAAACGGATTTAAATTAATTTGAACTGAACGTGCATTGGGTCCAGATTCAATCATGATATCAATTTTGTAATCTTCCATTGCTGAATATAAATATTCTTCAACAATAGGACTTAACCGATGAATCTCATCAATAAATAAAACATCACGTTCTTCTAAATTGGTCAATAATCCTGCTAAATCTCCTGGTTTATCTAACACAGGGCCTGAAGTCACTTTAATACCTACTTCTAGTTCATTAGCAAGAATATGCGCTAATGTCGTTTTTCCTAATCCTGGAGGGCCATGAAATAATGCATGATCTAAGGCTTCACCCCTTAAATTAGCCGCTTTTACAAATATTTTTAAGTTTTCTAAAACCTGATCTTGTCCTGCAAAATCTTCAAAGGATAACGGACGTAAAGCACGTTCAATATCATGCTCTTCTGAAGAAAAATTATCACTTTCTGGGTTTAGGTTTTCGTTCATACTAACTTATCACAATAATGGACGTCTTTTAAAAATTTAGAAAAGATCTTGAAACAAATTCAAGATGAACAAATATAAACAAAAAGGTCTTCTAATTCTGACTACTATCTATAGAAAGGTTTGAATTAAGTATGTTAAGGTTTGAATATTTAACACATAAATATTTGTTAAAACATTTTCTGTATTTATAGTAAAATCAAATAAACTACGGTTTTTCCTCAATCAATTTATGGTTTTTCCGTAGTTAAAATTAAAATCTTATGACTAGTTTAGAAATAAATATTACTGTATTTTTAACCATCAGATTTTTTTATATTAAGTATGCTACATTTTATGTTTAAAGTGTTCATTCTAAAAATTTAATCTATAAAATACAAACCAGCCCTATTCTATTTTGTCTTTTAATCTATTTTGATCAGTGCCTTTTTTATAATTAAGAACATTTATTTTGGAGAGTTCATTTAATGATTTTTATGAAATTTTTTAAGAGTATAATAATTTTTCATTGTCATTAAAATACCTTTCAAAATCTGAACAATTATCTATAGAATAAATAAAAAAACCTTAACTAATGAGCAATTCTTTATCATACTTAGTAGAACTCTTATTATCTCAACATAAAATTCCATTTGACAAAGAAGAATTATCTTTTCAAATACAGAGCCACCCTTCTTACCCTAGTTTACATTCTATCACAGGGGTGTTAGGTCATTTCGATATTGATAATCTAGCCTTAGACGTTCCTGTTAATCAAGACACTCTATCTCAATTACCAGATTCTTTTTTAGCTCAAATTGATTCTGAAAACGAGAAAACATTTGTTATTGTTAATAAGAAAAGTGATACCTATCAATTATTTCATGGTGATAAGAAAAAAGAAAATGTAAGTTCATCTGAATTTTTAGAACAATTTACTGGAATTATAGTTGCTGTAGAGAAAACCGAAGATACTGAAGTAATTAAAAAAAATACGTCTAAAATAAATACAGTCTTACTTTTAAGTGCTTCTATTTTATTTATAGCGCTTTTTGTTATTACAGGGTTTAGTGCTATTTCAATAACCTATCTTTTACTATCTGCTATAGGTATTTATATAAGCACTTCTATTATTAAACAAGAACAAGGAGAAACTTCATTTTTAGGAGATACCTTCTGCTCATCAGACACAAGCTCAAAAAAGAGCTGTGATTCCGTTTTATCCTCTAAGGGCGCTCAAATAGGAAGCTATAAATTAAGTGACTTTAGTTTAGTTTATTTTGCAAGCATCTTAGTTTCTACTTGGTTATTAGCTTTAATAAATAGTAGTTTAAATGCTATATTTATTATTAGTTTAATAGCCATACCTATTACATTATATTCTATTTATTATCAATATGCGATTGTAAAACAATGGTGTTTATTGTGTTTAAGTATTGTAGGTGTACTTTGGCTTCAAGCTACATTAATTTTGTCTACTAATTATAGTACATTAGGTTTTTCTTCAATAACAGGTATTGAATTAGTAGTAGTAGGTTTTACATTTTTATCTGTATTTGCAATTTGGAATGTATTAAAACCTAATATTAAACTCATCAAAGAGCTTAAAGAATCTAAAATAAAATACTTTAAATTTAAAAGGGATTATAGTTTATTTGAAGCATTACTTAATAAATCTCAACCTTTAAATACATCTATTGAAAATACTTCAGAAATAATTTTTGGAAATAGAAATGCGCCTTTAAATATTACACTAGTTACCAGTCCGTTTTGCGGTCATTGTAAACCTGTACATAACTCAATTGAAAAAATACTTAAGAAGTATCCTGAAGAGGTTCAAGTGTGTATTCGTTTTAGTGCTAATGAAGCTAATACGCCTTTAATTAATATCACAAGCCGGTTGTTAGAATTATATCATACCGAAGGGGAATTGAAATGTTTAGAAGCGATGCATGATATTTATAATGATATGAATGAAGAAGCTTGGGTTAATAAATGGAGTCAAACTAACAATAAAACACATTACCTAAATACTTTAAAATCACAAATTGACTGGTGTACTAATAATGCCATAAATTTCACGCCAGCTATTTTAATTAATGGAAAGTCTTTTCCAAAAGAGTATGAACGCTCTGAACTTATTTATTTTATTGAAGACTTACATGAAGCTGCAGGCAATGTTACAATAGACCCTTCTGTATTAGAAAAAACAGTATAAAAACAAAGCCCAGTTAAGGGCTTTGCTAAACAATATTCTCTCGCGAAGAATAGACACAAACTGTGAGTGTCTTTAAATGTTCACAGCAAATATAATTTATTAAATATTTTTTTTATGAAAAATTTAAAAAACTTAGGGAAAGTTATCATTAAGAATGATCAGAAAGAAATTAATGGAGGTATGCTTAGACCAACAAGCAATTGCCATGGTCTTGGAGACGCTATCTGTTGCGGTACAGGTCGTGGTCAGTGTGCCTGCGGTGGAATTGGCAATCCATCAAACCCAGGAGGATGTGGTTGTATTTAATTAAACTTCTTTTTAATTTATTGAAATCCTTAACGTTTTACGTTAAGGATTCTTTAACTTTATAAAATTACTTATTCAATAATTATATTTAATTAATCTTGAAATTAAACTTCCCTTTTTACAAACAAGCAGAAGCCAAGGACTGCGGTCCTACCTGTATTAAAATCATTGCTAAACATT
>CAZECB010000198.1:0-4741 GCA_964510745.1 uncultured Flavobacteriaceae bacterium
TACTATCTTCAGTAATAAAAGTTCTTAGTTTTACATCTTTAATAGCAATTTTTTCAATTCTAGGTCTTGCAGATAAAATTTCTGTCACTCGTTTTGTAGATAAGCCTCCTTTTCCTTTAAGAATAGCTGCTGTTTTTTGTTCGTTCAATAAATCTTCAACAGTTTCAATCATTCCGAAGAAAGACGTTTCAGCAGTATTAGGGATATATGAAAATACAGAATTTTCAATATCATTATCTATAGCTTTCATTACTTTAGGCATGATTAATTGCCCTAGTAGTTTTCGTTCTTGATAAATTTCAGCATCACTTCCTCTAGAGAAATAAATACGTTCAAAAGAACATGCCTTTCTTTCTAAAGGTTCTAATATTTGTTTGATTTGTACCTCACCAGATTTTTTTGTGATAATAGCATGACCAGGATCTAACTCTATAACATCATTATAATCTACATTAAAAACAGTTTGTATCACTGGACGTTCTGAAGCAACAACAACTATTTCATCATCTTTATAATAATAAGCAGGTCTAATTCCTGCAGGATCACGTAATACAAAAGCATCTCCATGACCCATAAGTCCTGCCATAGCGTAACCACCATCCCAATTTTTTGCTGCCCGTCTTAATATTTTAGCAACTTTAAGACGTTCTGCAATAAGAGGTGAGGCTTGTTGTTTATTATATCCTTCCTTTTTAAGGTCTTTATAAATTTTAGCAACAGCATCATCTAAAAAATGACCTATTTTTTCCATGATAGTAATGGTATCTGTATACTCTTTAGGATGTTGTCCTAAATCAATAAGATTTCCAAAAAGCTCTTTAACATTAGTCATGTTAAAGTTTCCTGCCATAATTAAATTTCGATGCATCCAGTTATTTTGCCTTAAAAATGGATGTACGCTTTCTACACTGTTTTTTCCAAAAGTACCATAACGAACATGTCCTAAAAATAACTCTCCTATATAAGGTATATTTTCCTTTTGTAAAGCCACATCATTTGCATACTCTGGGTGATTGGTAAGCTCAGTATTAATACGTTCATTAATTTGTGCAAAAATATCTTGAATGGGTTGTTGCTCTACGGAACGAACTCTGCTTATATAACGTTGACCCGGTTTTGTATCTAACTTTATACTTGCAAATCCAGCACCATCTTGACCGCGGTTGTGCTGCTTTTCCATTAAAAGGTACATTTTATTTACACCATAAAATGCACTTCCATATTTTTCTTTATAATATTCTAATGGTTTTAAAAGTCTAACAAGTGCAATTCCGCACTCATGTTTTAAAGCATCACTCATTGTTGTGTGTTATTTATAGATTAAAAACGCGCTCAAAAATTGAGCGCGTTTTTTTTATAATTCAATTTTATATGTTGTTAGCATTTGTTTTTTCAAAGTCATATGTAATCGTTTAAGTTCCATCATTTAACTAAGACTAGTTATCCAAGACGATTTCAAATTGCGTTAAACTCTTAAATTGCTGTAAGCGTTGACGTACTTCTCTACTTGATAACTGCTCCATACGTTCTGTTCCAAATTTTTCAACACAAAATGATGCTAAAGTTGATCCATAAATCACTGCATTTTTCATGTTCTCAAAAGAAATATCTCCTGTTTTTGCAAGATATCCAGCAAAACCTCCAGCAAACGTATCTCCAGCTCCTGTAGGATCAAATACTTCTTCTAGTGGTAAAGCAGGCGCATAAAACACATTATCATCATGAAATAATAAAGCACCATGTTCTCCTTTTTTAATCACTACATACTTTGGTCCCATTTCATGTATTTTCCTTGCAGCTACAACTAAAGAATATTCTCCTGTGAGTTGTCTAGCTTCCTCGTCATTAATAGTAATAACATCTACTTTTTTAATGACTGAAAGCAAATCATCCAAAGCAATATCCATCCAGAAATTCATAGTATCTAAAATGGCAAGTTTTGGCTTTGTATTCATTTGATTTAAAACACCTTGTTGTACTAGAGGGTGTAAATTTCCTAGCATTACAATTTCAGCATCTTTATAGTTTTCAGGAACTATAGGGTTAAAATGTTCTAAGGTATTAAGCTCTGTGACTAAAGTGTCACGAGAATTCATATCGTTATGATACTTCCCACTCCAAAAAAATGTCTTCCCCTCTTTTACAATTTCTAATTTAGATATATCTATATTTTTATTGGATAGTAAATCTAAATGTTTTTGGGGAAAATCACCACCAACTACAGATACTATTGCAGAGTCTACATTAAACTGCGAAGCAGCTAAGCCTATATAAGTAGCAGCACCACCAAGTATTTTATCTGTTTTACCAAAAGGCGTTTCAATAGCGTCAAAAGCTACAGTACCAACGATTACTAATTTGCTCATTAATTGAAGTAATTTTTTTGCAAATATAATATGATTAATTAGATATTAAGTTAAAGTTTTACTTAGAATTAAGACACTAGAAATTTGATGTCATATAAATTTGAAATTACAATTTATTTTCTCCCAAAATCTGCAGGAATTTCACCCCAAGCTTTGGTTTCCCATTTTACTATTGTGGTTTTATATTCATTCTCTTTAAGCCAAAGAATAGCTCGGTCTACTAAATCAAAAACAGGTTTGTTTGTTTTATTTCGTTTTAATTTACTATTACATATTTTTTTACGTACCCAACTCATCGCTGTTTTAGAGTCAGTATAAAGGATACGATCGCTTTTTTTTTGTTTTAAAAGTGCTAAACCATGGACAAGCGCTAAAAACTCACCTATATTATTAGTTCCTTCTTTAAAAGGACCTTGAATGAATAATTGTTTTTTTGTTTTAGTATCTACACCTCTATATTCCATAATACCTGGATTACTGCTAGAAGCAGCATCTACAGAAATAGAATGATAATTTGGTTTCCCTATTTTTTTTAGTTGAGCTTCGCTAAGCTCACTTTTAAAAGATTTGCTTTTACCTATATAATCTTTATAATTGCCTTTAAGCGCTTTTTTTGCGGCATCAAAAGTCGCAAACGATTTATACTGCGCTCCTTGAAAATCTTTGATTTGTGCTTTACAATCTTCCCAAGATTCAAAAACACCAGTATGATGACCTTTCCAAACAGTGTAATATTTTTTCTTTTTTTTACTCATCTTTAGTTTCTGCGAAAACAGAAATCTCATTTAAATTTTCATTAAGTAATTGTTCCACCACCTTAGGAAAATACTTCATTTCTAACTCATGAATTTTAGCGGCAATAGTTTCAGCAGAATCTGACATTTTCACATCACATTTTACTTGAAAAATGATAGCACCTTCATCATAATGCTCATTTACGTAATGAATAGTGATACCGGTTTCAGTTTCTTTATGTGAAATAACAGCTTCATGAACATGCATCCCGTACATTCCTTTTCCACCAAATTTTGGTAACAATGCAGGGTGTACATTAATCACTTTTTTAGGAAATTCTTTTAAAATAGTTTCAGGGAATTTCCATAAAAACCCAGCAAGAACAATTAAGTCTGGTTGTGCTATTTTTAAAATATTTAAAACATCTTTAGTCTCTGTGAATGCAATTCTATTAAATGATAATGCACTAATTCTTAGTCTTTTACATCGTTCTAAAACTTTGGCATGAGGATTGTTAGTCAATACTTGAATAACAGATGCATCATCTCTGTTGTGAAAAAAGGTAATTAAATTTTCAGCATTAGATCCGCTTCCGGACGCAAAAATCACAATACGTTTCATTTGCAGTACATCATGTTAAATTGTTCAACAAAAAAAAGGATAATTATTAACAAATAGAAGGAAAAAACGAATACTTCTATTTAAAATTATTAAATTACAAACACATTTTTAATGTAAAGGTGAGATTTAAGATAAAGTTTTTTATTTTTGCCACCTAATTAAAATTTAAAATTAAATATTATGTCAGACATTGCATCAAGAGTAAAAGCGATTATCGTAGACAAATTGGGCGTTGATGAAAACGAAGTTGTAACAGAAGCTAGCTTCACTAATGACTTAGGAGCAGATTCGTTAGATACTGTAGAATTAATAATGGAATTTGAAAAAGAATTTGATATTCAAATACCGGACGATCAAGCTGAAAATATTGCAACAGTAGGTCAAGCTATTTCTTATATAGAAGAAGCAAAATAAGCAAAAACTTTATGGAACTTAAGCGAGTTGTAGTTACTGGTCTTGGCGCTTTAACACCAATTGGAAATACTATCGATGAATATTGGGATGGTCTTATCAACGGTAAAAGTGGTGCTGCACCTATAACCTATTTTGATACTGAAAAGTTCAAAACAAAATTCGCTTGCGAATTAAAAAACTTTAACGTGACAGATTTTCTTAACAGAAAAGAAGCACGTAAAATGGATAAGTTTACGCAATATGCAATGATAGCTTCTGATGAGGCTATAGCTGATGCTAAACTTGATTTAGATGAAGTTAATAAATTACGTGTAGGCGTTATTTGGGGAGCAGGCATTGGAGGTCTTGAAACATTTCAAGAAGAAGTATTAAACTTTGCTGAAGGTGATGGAACTCCAAGGTTTAACCCATTTTTTATTCCTAAAATGATAGCAGATATTGCTCCTGGTAATATCTCTATTAAAAATGGATTTATGGGACCAAATTACACTACAGTCTCTGCTTGTGCTTCTTCAGCAAATGCAATGACTGATGCTTTAAACTATATCCGTTTAGGACACTGTGATGTTATTGTAACAGGAGGAAGTGAAGCCGCAGTAACTATA
>CAZECB010000199.1:0-4734 GCA_964510745.1 uncultured Flavobacteriaceae bacterium
CCTGAAGGTGGTGAAGTCATAGCACCTTCTGCTGTTTTTCTTGAAGGAGAAATTTATAGTGATATAGGAATGCAACCGCATACGATGCCAAGAGAGATGACTATAGAAGATATAGAGAATGCTCAAAATGAGTTTGTAGAAGGCTCAAAACGATTAATTGATGCTGGTGCTGATGGTATAGAATTGCATAGTGCAAATGGGTATTTATTAAATCAGTTTTTAAACCCAAAAACAAATATAAGAACAGATAATTATGGCGAAAGTTTTGAAAATAGAGCACGTTTTGTATTAGAAACTGCTAAAAAAGTTGTTGATGCCATTGGTAGTGATAAAGTAGGGATTCGTTTTTCTCCTTATGGTGTATTTAACGATTTACAAGGAGATTATGAAGAAGTGGTGCCAATGTTTACCTATTTAGCTACTGAGTTAGCAAAATTAAATATTGCCTATATCCATATCGTCGATCAACGTGTAGCTATGGGAGCTCCTGAGTTTGCTACAGATATCAGAAAAACAATTAAAAACACTTTTGGAGGAACAATTATTGTTGGTGGTGATGTACATACCGCAGAACAAGGTGAAACCTTACTAAATGAAGGCTATGATTTGGTATATATCGGGCGTCCGTTTATGTCAAATCCTAATTTGGTTGAGAAATTACAAACTAATGAAGCATTAGTACAACCAGATTTTGATACTGCCTATAGTGCTGGTGAAGCGGGTTACATAGACTATATATAGAAGATTATTATAGTAATTAACGAGATAAATGAAGAGGTTAGTAAAAAATATTACTATCCTTTTTTATTCTCGCTCTTCAAAAGGAATAACAATATCTTTTTCAATATAATCTTTTAAACCATTTAATAACATAGCCCAGCAATATGAGCTTCGTCTAAAATGATGATTACATTCTGGCCAATCTTTATGAAAAAATTGTAGTTGAACGCCATTTTCTAATACTTCTAAATCAAAGCCAAAGGTTGTAGAATTCCAATCAGAATCAGATTTTGTCATTTTAATATAAAATAAAGTATTGAGCTCGCACTGCACCACTTTTCCATACCAGTCATAGTCGTTAGTGAAATAGAAATTATATTCTGTATTTAGTTCTGGTCTTCCAGAGCATTTTAGTGTCCACCAATTGTTTAAATGCTCAGGCTGTGTCATACGATCAAAAACTGTTTTAGAATCAGATTTAATGAAAACATCATGATAGATAGCATAATTGTATGACATTTATAAATGTAGTTTTATATTTACAGAATAAGATTAAATTAAAGACAATGGCAGTAATAAAAATACTATTAACTCAAAACTCTGAAACTTCGGTACAGTTACAAGATACTAAATTTAACATTATTGTAGATCGTCCTGTTGAAAAGGATGGAAACGGATTAGGATTAATGGGAGGTCAATATATGTTAGCAGGGGTAGGAGGTTGTTTTTGTAGTACTTTGTTTGCGGCTGCTCAATCACGAAGTATTAAAATAGAAGGGCTTCGTGTAACTGTTTTGGCTGAACTAAGTGATGATTTACCAAAACGGTTTACACATATTACTCTAAATACATCTTATGAAAGTTGTAGTCACCCTAATGATTTTACCAAATTATTGCAAATCGCAGAGCAAGGTTGTATTTCTGTGAATACGATCAAAAATGATGTTGCTTTTGAAGTCATAAATAATTAGAAACTTCAGCAGGCTCAGTCTGACCTTCAAAATATTTACTGACTAAATAATAAGTAATAGAAATAATTTACAAATTAATTGAGCGCAATCAAACTATTTATAGGTTTTGATTGCACTCAATCTGACATTTTTTCTAAAGTGATTTACTCACTAATCCTCCTTTGGCACTATCTACAGTCACTTTATATTTATTCCCACCTTTTACAATCCAACGTACTTTAATAGTGTTATTACCAGGAATATTACCCACTTTTAGTTTTTCTGGATTTATTTTTTGTTCTGTAGTGACATTAAAATCATCATTATTGACAATCATACCTGCAATCACTTTTCCGCCAGATAATGAAATAAAATCAGGGCGCTCAATTTTATATTTTAAATCTTGACTTGCATGTGTTGGCATTAAACGATCATTTTTAATAATAGCAGTGATTTCTTTTAATCCACTTCCTAATGATTTTTCGGTAATTTTATCTACTGATAAATTTGGCATATGAAATGCATGATAAAATGTAAATACCATATTACGATGACATTCTTCTTCTAATAGAAATCCAGGAGTAGCACGTCCAAAATTCTTTTTAAATCCACCAATTTCTATATCACCATAATTAGGATGGTTAAATGCTTTCCAAGGCGTGAAACCGTCTCCTAACAATAAATCTTTTTCTGCTTTGTATCGTTCTTCATTTCCACCTCTTGATTTTTTATAATAGGCATAGCTATTAAATATTTCATTAGTAAAGGTGTAGATTCCTCTTCCACCATAAAACCAATCTAATTCACCACCAAATACAGAATATAAATCTTTATAAACAGTGAGGTACCTATACCCAGGCAGTAATTCAGCGCCTTTTTCACCAATGGCATCATAAATTCTAACATCAGCACGATTATAAGTTGCTAAGTCTTCTTCAGCTCCAGGACCACGCAATATCATTCCGCCAGAATTATGAAAACTCTGTGCGCCAGCAATATTAGGGTGTGCTTTTACAAAATCTGCAACAGCTCGTGTTTCTGGTACAGAGAATGGGTATTTATAGGCGCCACGTTGCACGTAATCTGGCTGCCATTTCCAACCCCAATCTCTATTAGGATCATAATAACCATATACATCTTCGTTGATACGCCCGTCGCCATCATTATCTAAACCTTCAGCTCCTAAAAATTCATAGCGCTGTGTTGTAACTATATCATCAGGTCCAATTTGAATCATTTGTCGTGGATCTTTTGGATCGACAATAAAATCACCATTATCATTTTTACGACGCATTCTAGTAATTGAGCCATCACCATCTAAATCATCATAACCATCTTCATCAAATAATCCATCACTATCATCATCTAAAGCAATTAATCCAGAACGTGGACTATTTGCCGTATTAGCTTCTTTCATGAAGTCATTACGTGCATCAGGGTTGATTGTTGGTACAATGTAAAAGGTACGATCTCTAAGCATATTTTTAATATAATCGATATCCTTAAAGCCTTCCGTTAGATACCAAGCGGTATAGATAGAAATTTCTCCGCCTTGAATTTCGTTAGAGTGAATATTACCGTCTACATAAAACGCAGGCTTTCTATCAGCATCTCCAACAGAATAATCTGTAATAGCCAACATCCAAATATCACGACCTTTAGTTGATTTACCAATAGATTGGCGTTTTACTAAATTAGGGTGGGCGTCTGCTATTTTCTTACCTAAAGCTGCTAAACCTTCAGATGTATAATATTTATTGAATGCTATTTGTACTTTAGGGTTATGAGGTGTTCCTACGGCTCTGAAAATGTCGTCAGAAGTTTGTCCAATTGCAGTTAATGGCGCTACAAAAAGAAATACTATTAGTATATGTATATATGATTTCATAGTTTGTATGTTATAAGTTGATTGATGCATTATCGATTCCTGCATGCGGTGCTCCCGCTTTTAAATTCACTATTCCTTTTCCTTTAATTAACCAGGTGAGTTGTACTGAGCTATCTTCAGAAATAGTATTAATTAGCTGATGTTTACGTCCAGAAATAATGTCTTGGTTTTTGCTAACTTTTAAGTCTACATTAATTTGACGTAACCAACGAGAACGACCTCCCATTTCAGTGTGTGTAGGTATGAGCCCTGTATTATGCACATCTACCGTAATTCTTGTAATCCCACTGCCTAAATCTTCTTGTTGCAAATTTTCTAAAGCAATTGCAGGTTGAAGTTTTACTATTTCAGCAATAAAGTCAGAATGTGTTTTTACAATATTATTCACCATTTCATAAGGGGGATTAGTCATTTTAAAAGGAACAATACCACCAACTTCTACTTTTTTACCAGGAAAATCTGGATGTTGAATTTCTTTCCAGTCTACAAATACATTATTGATTCCTTCTTGTTCTGCCCAACGTAAAAAGTTAACTTTAGCATTTTTAGAAGGTTTAACTAAAGAGTCTTTCTTTGGTTTTGGCGCCCACCAACCAGGTGTACTTAGTGCTAGCTTCCCGAAATGGAAATATGACCAATCAAAAAAGTTACCGCCTTTAGTTGTTGATTTTGTAGCATCTTTAGTTTTTGTGATGTCATTATAACGTTCTGAAATGAACTTATTCAAGGCTTCATCCTTTTTTAAGATGCTTGTCACCACTCTTTTATTAGCTCCTGAAGCATTATATTTTAAGGGTGATGATAAATTGTTAGCAGGCCCAAAAGTGAAAATACTATAGATGTTCCAACGTTCATATAAAAAATCTAAAAGTGCTCTATTTTCTTTTTCAGATACTGGATGTTCTCCAGAACCTGTTGTGAAATAAGGGAAATTGAAACTCATATTTTTATTAAATGCAACACCACCTTCACCATCTTCATTAAAATTTCCGTCTTTATCATTATCAATCCCTTCTGATAATAATTTATAAGTGCCTACTTCTCCTTTTTTAGTATCTGCTTTTTCCATAATACGATTGTCTTCATCTAGCGTTTTATAATCGCCAGTAGGATCTTCAATACGTATCATGGTAATTAAATTATCACCATTTAAATCTTCAAACGGATCTTCTCCAA
>CAZECB010000200.1:0-4710 GCA_964510745.1 uncultured Flavobacteriaceae bacterium
AAATGGATTGAGCAAATAACTCTGGATGTTCAGAAATATAAATGAAACCCATGATCGGCCCAATGATTAAAGCAATAATCATTACGATAGCTTGAATGACATCGGTATAAACGACACTTCTGAATCCGCCATAAATAGTATAAGGCACTATGATTGCTGCGGTAATAAGCATCCCTAGTTTAGGATCTAAATCAAACATGGTATGTAATGTCTTTCCTCCACCTAAAAATTGTGCACCTACATAAAAGAAAAAGAAAAATACAATAGTAGAGCTCCCAACGATACGAATCCATTTACCAACTTCTCCGTGTCGTTTTGATAAGTATTCAGTAAACGTATTGATTTTATATTTTTCAGCTTCATCGCGTAATCGCCAAGCTAAAATAATCCAAGCAAAAATAATTCCAATAACACATCCAATAGCGGTCCAAATTTCTAATAACCCTGTAGCATAGGCAGCACCCGGTAAACCTAATAATGCCCATGAAGATTCTCCTGTAGCACGTTCAGATAGGGCAGCGACCCAACCTGGTAAATCACGACCAGCTATGGCATAATCTTCACTAGACTTTACTTTTCTACCTTGATATAAGCCCCATAAAATTAAAAGAGACATATATGAAATCATGACGATGAGTAATTGAATCTGATTATCCATAGATTATTCTTATTCTGAATTTAGAAGTTTTAAATATAGTAAAAACAGATTCACTACCTGTATTGAAACTAATTTCTTACTTTGAATAAAAGTTTGTCCACAAGAATTCTTTTTAAGTTATTAATAAATTTCTAATTCTTTTTTTGTGATAATAGAATCTCAACATTTAGATTATCTCTTGTTAAAATAACACTTGTTGGTTTTTCGTTATCAAAATTAAATTCTAATAGATTAGGATAATCTGTAATTTTAAATAGTCCATTTTCTAGATAAATTAATTCATTTTCATTTTTACCTTTAAAGCGTTCAAAAAAGGGAGATTCAACATAGAGACGGTTATTTTTTTCTACTATTTTTGGCTCTGTTCCCACTCCATGTAGGAAATCGTTATACGTACCCACTAATTTTTCTCTAAGTGCTAACGGTATTTCTTGAGTTTTTTCATCTATTTTATTTTCCCATTCCATTACTGTTAAAAGCTTTTTCAAGGTATAAAAAATAACAGGATAGCGATTTGGTTTTTCGCCATTTGTAAGCCAAACAAATCCATTTCCATCTGTTTTAGTAGCAAAAATATCGCCGCCAACCCCAGTATTTGAACCATTACACAAAAACCAGTCATAATTATTATATCCAAAAGACATTTGACCTATATACCCCCAACCACCGACTGCGTTTTTTAAAACTGTAGTTTCTGTCATTTTTTTTGCAACATCATGAGAAATCACAGTATTATTTTTGTTACGCAATGCGTTTTGTATTTCAATGGTAATTCTGGCTAGATCAGTTGGCGTAGACCATAAACCAGAAGGAGCAACTTGTGGTGTTATGGGTAAACCCGTTTTTATAACCTTGTTATTCTGATTATGAACAAGAGCTACATTTGTTAAAAACCCACTCTCATTAGGTTGTATCATCGTTGTGTTTTCTAAACCAAGAGGTGAGAAAATATATTCATCGGCAAGCTCTGATATCTTTTGATTAAAAGTATCTTCTAATGCCATTTGTATTATAGTATAACCACCACCACTATATTGCCAACTACTCCCTGGCTCAAATAAGAATTCAATTTCTTTATCATATCGTGGTACTTGCCCCAAAAGGCTTTGTTGTATCGTAGGAATAGTATCTCCTTCGTAAAAGTCTGCAAAACCGTGTTGTGTTGTACCCGCAGTATGATTTAAAAATTGTTTCCAAGTAGGGTTATTATTCTTGGTAAACTCGCTTTCTGGCAGCCGCCAACGCTTCAAATAATTATCTATTGGGTCATTTAAATTAATCAAACCCTTTTCTTCGAGTACATGACAGAGGAGTGCTGTTATCGGCTTTGCAATAGATGCTGTAGAAAAAGCAGTATTCTCATCAATTCTATCTTGAGAATTCATAGACTTCACTCCAAATTGCTTAGAGTAAACAACTTTATAGTTTTCAAAAACTATAAGACTGAAGCCTGCAAGATTGTTTTTCTCTAATTGTTCGTTAATCTTTAAGCTATCTGTAATAAAGCTATAATCTCTTTTTTCTATAACTTGTTTTTTGTCTGTTTGACAACTGTAAATTGTTACGATAAGAAAAAGGAAGCATATTATATTCTTCATAATTAATTTATTTTTCATAATGTTTGATTTTAAAATTTTATTGATTGATTTTTTTAATTCGTTCTTCTCTGTTCTTCCTCGTTGCCAAAGCTTCGTTTCTTATTTTTTATTTTTTTATTTCCAAAACTATAGCTCGCAGAAATTCTTATAAAACGATTATTGTCGTTTTGCCCATACACTTGTCTTATTCCGTTTACTGTAGATTCTAAATTATTTAAGCTAGAGGTATTAAAAATATCCTTAACTAATATGGCAACCTGCAAGTCTTTATTTAAAAACTGCTTGCTAATGCCTAAGTCAACACCATACGTTTGTCCTGAACTAAATAAACCAGCTCTAAAAGGAGAATCATAAGCTAAATCCAATTGTAGTTTAGTAGATTCATTTAATGTAAATTTATTACTTGAAGTCGCGCTAAATCTAATTCCGTTTTGAAGCTCTGCACTTATATCTTCAGTAAACTCTGTTTTAAACCCAATAAGGTCAAGGCTATTCTGACTTTGCCACCAAGATATTTTATCGAATAAAAGGCTTTCACCAATACCAAAGCTATATCGCTTAAAGAAATTAGCTCGTGTTACAATCTGTGTACTTGTCTCAACGTCTGAAGTAAAAATTACACTAGACCCATCATTTTCAATATTTAAGAATGCATTGGTAGTAAATTTACTTTTATAGATATATTTAAATTCGAAATTATCAATAAAAGATGGTCTTAAAAATGGATTTCCTACACTAAACGTATTACTATTTATTACAACTCTAAAAGGATTCAAATCTCTAAAACGTGGTCGTTGTATGCGTTTTCCATAACTCAACGTAAAACTATTATTCTCATTGCTTTTATAACTTGTGTAAAATGACGGAAATAATCGTGTAAAATTATTGGTATTAGTCTCGTTTAACTCTACTGAAAACCCTTCGGTAGTTGTATTTTCCAATCGCAATCCTAATTGAATATCCCATTTGTTATTAATTTTTTTAGCGCCGCTGATATATACAGCTTGTGTATTTTCTTTGTATTCAAATGTATTTGAAATGTTAGTATCAAAAACAGGAGTTCCAGTTATGGTATTAAAAAAACGAATATCACTATCGTTTTTAATGGTACTTATTTTTGCGCCATAGGATAGATTAGCAAAAGTTAAAGGATGTTCAACGTCTGCTTTGATACTATAGTTTTCAGATTTTAGGTCAGAAATAGTATTTGCAGTTGCATTTATTCCTAAAAATGTTTCATTTGGAAGAAAACTATTGGTAATAAAATCTCTATTCTGATTAGAATCAAAATTGAAATAATCCAAATCAAAAGATATGCTACGCCCTAAAGTATCTAATTTAGTGATACTATGTAGGTTTATTGAATGACTATTTACTTTAACACGGTTATTACCATCATTTACTAGTAAAGAGTCTAATGTGTTTGCTTGATTGAAAATACTAGAAATACTTTCATCAACAATGTCAGGACGTTTTGTGTTTCCTAAGTATTGTATGCCTACAGTAGTATTTTTACTAATATCATAATCCACTAATAACTGAGCAGACAAATTATCCTGTCTATTCTTTGAGTTAATATCAATATCCCAAGTACTATTAGGATAGAATACTTGAAACTCTTCAAGGTTTCTATAGTCCCCTTTTGTGCCATTTACATTAAGAGAAAGACTTAGTTTGTTTTTATTGTACAATAGGCTATTTCTTAGTGTCACAAAATTATAGGTATTAATATTATCAACTATAGAGATGGTATTTTTCCAAGAATTTAGCTGTCCTTTTTTTAAGATAATATTGATTAATCCACCGTTACCTTCAGCTTCATATTTAGGCGGTGGAGCCGTAATAACTTCAATTTTTTTAATATCGTTAGATGCTATTGAACTTAAATAGCTCACTAAGTCTTTACCAGTAAGTTGTAATAAACGCCCATTAACCATGACTCTAGATTCACCTCTACCTAATAAATTAATACTGTTGTTTTGTACTTTTAGACCGGGTGCAATACTTAAGGCGTCTAGTGCGTCACCGCCAACAGCAGTAACACTATTTTCAACATTAAAAATAAGGCGGTCTGCTTTTTGTTCAATTAGTTTTTTACGATGTGTAATGACAACTTCATCTAGAGCATTGGTGTCTTCTTTAAGGATAATGGTTCCTAAATCTAAACTTTCATTTAAATTAATTTCTTTTTCAAAATTGATATAGCCTATAAAACTTATAGTTAATTTATAATTTCCTGATTCTGCACTTAAATTAAAAGTTCCGTTATCATCTGTAATACCTCCAGTAATAATATCTCCGTTTAAATTAGCTAAAGCTACGTTTGCCCATACTACAGGACTTGTATTATCTATAACTTTTCCTTTAAGTTCTACTTGTGATAGTAATAATGTTGGAACTATTAACCTGAGTTCGATTAATATTTAGGTAAGATTTTAGTAGTAAAAAAGATAG
>CAZECB010000201.1:0-4705 GCA_964510745.1 uncultured Flavobacteriaceae bacterium
TTCAATAGAATATACGAAAATTAATTCATTTTAGGACTATTTACGGACATACAATTCAAACTTGATAAAATTTAATTATTTTCCCAAAAAAAATGCAAATCAGGATCTTTTGCAAATCCTAAGCGTTGATATAATTCTTGAGCTCTATTAGTAGTTTCTGTTTGTATGGCTAACCCTTTACTATTATTTTCCTTGCAATATGTTTTTGCTTTATGTATTAAAGCTTCACCAATACCTTGATTTCTATAATCTGGATGTATATATAAATCATTTAATAATTCCATACGTTGTATAGACACAGATGAAAATAAAGGATAGAGTTGAGTAAAACCAACAGCAATATCACTTATGTAAGCAATATATATAATAGATTCTTTGTTTTTAATACGTTCTTTTAAAAAAGCTTTTGCACTTTCTAAATCAGATGTTTGACTGTAGAATATACGATAGTCATTAAATAATGATGATACATCGTCTAAATGCTCTAATTGTGCTTTTATGATTTTCATAGTTTAATACATAAAAAATCCGTAATGAAAATTACGGATTTTTAAATTAAAATTTTAGAACTTTATAATATAGTTGTTATTGCCTATGCTCGAACTGCAATTAAATTCCTTTTTGCTTGTTAATTTCATCTTGTAATTGACGACGTACTTTTTGCTCACGCTCTAATGCATTACGTCTATGTTCTTCAAATTCTTCTTCTGTTTCAGCTAGTGCTTTTTTTGCAGATTTGGTGACTATATTACTATTTTTAAACTTGTAAACAAATATTAAAAAAAATACTAGTAAACCTCCAATAATAGACCACATTAAAATATTATATGATGCTTTACTCATTTGTAATCCTAGTAAAGACATACTATCTTTTTCAGTATTAGTAGCATCTAATGTAGACTGTGTTGTATTTAAATTAGATTTTAAATCAGCTATTTCATTTTGTTGCGTACTAATCACTTTATTAGACGCATCATATTTATCTTGAATGGCTTTAAGTGAATCTAGAGTATGCGCTTTTAAAGTTGTCATCATATTTCTTTTAATCACTTTGTAAGGTTGACCTCTTTCATTTCTCCAATTACTTGACTTTTGTATAACAAACTCAAATTGATCTGCAATAGATCCTTCATTAATAGAGGCTTTAATTTGTGTTTGAGATGTATTTTGTGCTTGAATAGAAATACTAAGAGTAAAGAAACAAATTAGAGTAAAAACAGATTTCATTTTTTTAATTGAATTATAATTGATTAATAACAATGACAAGATAAATATTAAATTTTTAAGCCCCAGGTTTTGTGGGGCTTAATTATTATACGATGAAACTAAATATTTGGATGTTTTAGAATCTACTAATAATAGGTATAGCGTCTTACCTTGGCAATATGTTTTGCTAACCTAATAACTTGGTGACTATATCCATATTCGTTATCATACCATATATATAATATAATATTTTTGCCATCTTCACGAACAATAGTCGCTTTACTATCATAAATAGCGGGTGCTGAGCTTCCAACAATATCGCTAGAAACTAGTTCATCACTAAGTTCATATTTTATTTGCTCTACTAAATCACCTTCTAATGCGTATTTTTTAATGATTGCATTAATTGTGTCAATAGATGTTTCCTTTTCTATTTCTAAATTTAAAATAGCTAAAGATCCATTAGGTACAGGAACACGAATGGCGTTAGAAGTTAATTTGCCCTCTAAAGCTGGCAATGCCTTACTTACTGCTTTTCCGGCACCAGTTTCTGTAATAACCATATTTAATGCAGCTGCTCTACCACGACGATATTTTTTATGCATATTATCCACTAAATTCTGGTCATTAGTATATGCATGTATAGTTTCTAAATGTCCAGATTTTACACCAAATGAATCTTCTACAGCTTTTAAAATAGGTGTAATTGCATTTGTAGTACAAGATGCTGCAGAGAAAATATCAATTTCATCTGGATTATTTTCAAACTGATTAACACCGTGCACAATATTTGGAACTCCTTTTCCTGGAGCAGTTAATAACACTTTATTTGTACCTTTTGATGCTAAATGACGACTTAAGGCTTCTTTATCTCTAAAAGCTCCTGTATTATCAATTACTAAAGCATTATCTATGCCGTAAGTAGTATAATCAATATCTTCTGGATTATTAGCCGATATAATATTAACAGTAGTTCCGTTAATAATTAAAGCTTCATTTGTGATATCTGAAACAACAGTTCCTGAAAAATCACCATGAACAGAATCATTACGTAATAATGAAGCTCTTTTTTCTAAAACAGTTTCGTTAATTGCACCCCGAGTAACAATAGCTCTTAGGCGTAATTGACTTCCTTTACCTGTTTTAGTCATTAATTCACGAGCTACTAAACGTCCAATTCTACCAAATCCATAAAGCACAACATCTTTAGGAGAAATGGCTTCGTTTGTATTAGCGTCTTTAAGTTTGTCTGAAACAAATGCTGTAGCATTATTATATTTATCATCTTCTAAATGATATTCGTAAGTTAATTTACCAATATCTAATTTAGCAGGAGGAATGTCTAATGTTTTAATTGCTTGTGCAATTTCAACTGAATCAAAAATAGAAATTGGTTTTTGAACAAATTCTCCAGCATATTCATGAAGGTTTAAAATTTCACTAACATTTTTATCTATTAATTGATTTCTAAAAATAACAAGTTCAATAGATTTATCATACCATAAATCACTTACTATTTTAATAAATTCAACAGTAGCTCTTCTACGGTCTGCTTGAAATGCTAACTCTTTTTCATAAGTTTCATTAAAACTCATTGTATTTTAGTTTTTGTGTGTTGTTAAAAATTTGCCGCAAAAATAACACTTTAAAAACGTTTACTCGATATCTTTTAATTAAAAAAACCTTAAAGACTTTTATAAGGCCCTTAAGGTTTTTGTTTTCTGAAATAAAATGATTTTATTCAAATATAATTTCTCTCTTTTGTTGTCCAGTTGGATCTGAAACTCCTAACTTGTATATGTCGGTATCAAAAGTAGATCCATATTTTTCTTTTAACTTATTGACATCATTAATATTATTCACAGGTGTATCATTAATACTTGTGATTATATAGCCTACAGAAATTCCAAAATTTCTATAGAGTTGCCCATTTTTTGTATCTGCAATGACAACTCCAGAGTCAACTCCTGTTTTTTCTTTAACATTTTTAGGAATATTTATTAAATTCATTTGTAGCAAATCAGCACTAATAATTTCACTTTTTGATAGAGTTACAGGGATTATTTTTTCTGAACTCCCTCGTTGTACAGTTAAATTAACCACATCATTAGGTCTCTTAGCTCCTAAATATCCTCTTAAATCTGAGAATTTAGAAATTTTCACATCATCTAATTTCGTTATAACATCTCCAGATTTAATTCCAGCTTTTTCTGCGCCAGAGCCAATAGTTACTTCATCTACATGGAAACCTTCAGTAATATCTATATTTAGTTTTTTTGCATTTTTGCTATCAAGAGCTTCACCAGATACTCCTAATACACCTTCTTGTACATTTCCAAACTCTAAAATATCCTCAACGACTTTACGAGCTATATTACTCGGTACTGCAAATGAATACCCAACATAAGATCCTGTTTCAGAAGTAATCGCTGTGTTAATACCTATTAAATCTCCTTTTGTATTCACTAGAGCACCACCAGAATTACCTGGATTTACAGCAGCATCTGTTTGAATAAATGATTGTGTATTTCTACCAAATTTATCTAAATCTCTAGATTTAGCACTAATAATACCAGCAGTTACAGTTGATGATAAATTAAATGGATTCCCTACGGCTAGTACCCATTCACCAATTTTTGCACTATCACTATCTCCAAAAGCAGTGTATGGTAATTCTTCATCTGCATCAATTTTTAATAATGCAATATCTGTTTTTATATTTGTCCCTACTAATGTAGCTTCATAAATTTTATTGTCATTGGTTGTGATTGAAATTGATTGTGCTTTTTCAATCACGTGATTATTAGTAATAATATAGCCATCAGGAGAAATAATAACGCCAGAACCAGTACCTATTTGCTGTCTTGGTTCTCTTGGTTCTCTTGAGAAAAATAACTCAAAAGCAGTAAGTCCTTTATTATTACCTTTTGTTGTATTTTTTACATGTACTACAGAGTGTATGGTTTTATCTGCGGCATCGACAAAATTAGGTGCTTCAATTGGTGTTAAATTAGTATTAGTAGACGTATAAGATACAGGAGAGAATTTTGGTGTTTGTTGAACGTCTTCATATATAGTGGCCTCTTTTTCTATAAAGGATTTGTAACCAACTAAAGTTAATGCTCCGCCTATTGCAGAAACTAATACAAGTGTAAAAATCTTTTTCATCTTCGTGTTCAGTTTTATAAATTATTAATTGTAAACGACTAAATTTAGTTAAATATTGAATTTTTTTTTCAAATTTAACGCCGTTTTAACAGCCTAAGATATGAGTTAATATTTATATATTTGTCCCAGTTTAATGCTAAATCTTTCATAAGATACATAAAAACTAAGTCTTACACTTATAAAGACGATGGATTAGTTAAAGTGTGACAAGAATTTAATTAAAAGTAAATATTAATTTGTATGATATATACATTTTATAAATATCAAGGTACAGGAAATGATTTTGTGATGATTGACAATCGTCAAAACACATTTAATAAGAAAGATACTA
>CAZECB010000202.1:0-4701 GCA_964510745.1 uncultured Flavobacteriaceae bacterium
GCAACATTGTCTAAAAAGTACCTGTCGTGCGTTACAGCTATTACAGTTCCTTTATATTGCGCTAAATGATGCTCTAACCAATGTACAGATTCAGCATCTAAGTGATTGGTAGGCTCATCCAATAATAATACATCTGGCTCTTGAAGTAATAAACGACATAAAGCCACACGACGACGTTCACCACCAGACAATACACTTATTTTTTTATCGCCATCAGGAGTTCTCAATGCATCCATAGCTATTTCTAGTTTGGTATCTAACTCCCAAGCACCAGCAGCATCAATTTCATCTTGAAGTTCAGCTTGACGACTCATTAACTTCTCCATTTTATCTGCATCAGAATATACTTCTTCTAACCCAAACATATCATTAATTTTATTGTATTCATCAAGAATAGCTACTGTTTCAGCAGCACCTTCACGTACAATTTCCATCACAGTTTTATCGTCATCAAGTTGCGGTTCTTGCTCTAAATAACCCACTGAATAATCTTGTAAAAATGTGACGTCACCTTGATAATTTTTATCTATTCCAGCAATAATTTTTAGTAATGTAGACTTACCTGAACCATTAAGTCCTAAGATTCCAATTTTTGCTCCATAAAAAAAACTTAAATAAATGTTTTTTAATACAGGTGTATTTGCGCCTTGAAATGTCTTAGTTAAACCAGACATTGAAAAGATTACTTTCTTATCGTCACTCATTATTGGTTAATTCGTTAATTGTTTTTAAAAAAAACTATACTATTATTAAACACGCCCTTTTAAAGCATTAAATACCCAAGCAATAGCAAAAAAACCGACACCTACTGCTGCAAAACCCCATCCTGCTACATCATCATATCGAAAGGCTCCTAGTGCTATTAATCCTAAGCCTACTAATATCATTATTGTTGTAGCCCAAGCCAATACTGTATTTTTATTCATTGCCATAAATATATAAATCAAAAATGTGAATCAACAAATATCGTATTTTTAAGTAAAAAAGTGTAATTTTTAACTGTTAATTGTTATCGAGAAAGGAAGCCCATCTTACCGTTTTGAAAATCACGCATCGCTTCTATGATTTCAGTTTGTGTATTCATAACATAAGGTCCGTAAGATGTTACCTTTTCATTTAAAGGAACACCTGATAAAAACAATAACTTACTTTTTGAGTTTCCTTTAATCAAAAATTCTTCACCATCAGTATTAAACTCTACAAGTTGATTTTTGTTTTCGATTAAATTGACGGTGTCATTTATAATAACATCACCTTTTATTAAATAAACCAATGCCTGATGGTTTTTATGAAGTTCAATTTTAGTACACCCGTTTTCTTCTACATCAATCATATAACTATTTACAGAAGTTTGTGTTAGTATTTTTCCGTTTACATTATCTAATTTACCAGCTATGACTTGAGTCTTTACTTTTTTATCTTCTGAAATTACTACGTTAAACTCATCGTTAGTAACATGTTGGTAATTGGGCTGCATCATTTTTTTTTCTGAAGGTAAATTTAACCACAATTGAATTCCTTCTAAAATACCACCTTGTTTTATAAATTCATCAGTAGGTCCTTCAGCATGAATAATCCCTCTACCAGCAGTTGTTCATTGCACATCTCCTGCTTTTACTACGCTTTCATTCTCTAAAGAATCACGATGTAATTGCTCACCTTGAATTAAAAATGTGATAGGCTCAAATCCGCGATGCGGATGTGGCCCTAAATCAAATGGATTATTTTCAATATCAATTTGATAAGGTCCATAATGATGAAATAACACAAACGGATCTATACTTTCAATCTCACGTGATGGAATTGGCTGCCTTAATTCAATAGGTCCCATATTCACAAAATCACTTCTTCCTATTGTTTTTATACTACTTAATTTCATTTTAAAGCGTTTTCAAATGTATTAATAGCTTCTTTAAGCGTGTTTTTTAATTCTAGGCTTGTGATTGTGTTATTTGCAAAATTTTCATCAAATGATGGCAATGAAAACTCAGACACAATATTGCCTCCCATATATACAAAACGTGCTTTAGCAATTTCTAAAACAAACCTCCCTCCTCGTTCTCCAGGAGATGTCGCCATTAATAACATTGGTTTATTACTCCATAACTTACCATCAATAACTGACATCCAGTCAAATAAATTTTTAAAAACAGATGTATAAGCACCATTATGCTCTGCTAGTGATAACACAATACCATCAGCATTCTTAATTTGTTCTAGAAATTGTTTTGCATTTTCTGGAATTCCATATGTATTTTCATAATCTATTCCATAAATAGGTAACTCAAAGTTATTTAAATCTAACACTATTACCTCTACTCCTTCAACTAATGATGCTACGTAGATTGCTAATTGTTTATTTATAGATGTTCTACTATTACTTCCTGCAAATGCTATTATATGTTTCATATTTTTTTTAAATATAATCAATTTATTTTCCTTGGAATATTTTTTTTAAAACCTAAGTTCAAGTCATAAGTGCAACACAAATATTTAAAACTACTGGTTTTTATATCAGCAATTTTAAAATCAATATTTATGATTCATCTTGCATGAAAATTATAAACAACTGATCTTAAAACAAAGGTGCTAAATTCAATGTTTATTGCAAATAAAAATAGCATTTATTGTTGGAGTTCAGAACTCATTTATAAGAAACTAACAATAAATGGAAATACTGTGTTAGTTATAAAATCAAATATAAAGTAGATATGGAAATGTAGACACAGTAATCACAAAAAGTATAATCATACAAAAATCACAGAATAAGAATGCAGATGAACTTTATAATAAAATGATAGATAGATTTATTAATTTTAATGACTCATGGATAAAAACAATTACATTCGATAACGGAAAAAAGTTTGCTTGTCATTAAAAATAGTTAAAAACCTAAATACTAAAACGTTTTTTACAAGACCTTATATCGCAAAGGATAAAGAACTGTAGAAAAGTAAGATAGGAACTGATAGACGCTTTTTGGAAACAGGTCTTAGAAAAATGTCTACTAATTTAGGGTAAAGAAGTTAAAAAGTTATTAAATTACATTTCTATTAGAAAATCTAATTATCTTAAATCTTATTGAAAATTAAAAAATGAGTATGTTGCATTATGTCCTGAATCCTGAACATACTAAGTATTATTATTTTAAAAATTATTGTAAGGTTAATTCATTCATTTCTAATGCTTAATTACTAAATCTAAACTAATTTACTATGAAACATTTCAACGCATTTATTTTATTTCTCATCTTTTCAAATTGCTTTTCGCAAACTATTGATTTCAAAGAATATGACAATTTCCTAAAAAAACATGTATCTACAAAAGGTGTAGTTGACTATGACAAAGTTTTAAAAAATATCAAAGACTTAGAGAATATAACAAAGATGTTTTCTAAAATTTCTCCTAACGATAGTTGGACAGAAAGTGAGTATAAAGCTTTTTGGATAAATTTGTATAATGCGAACATCATAAAATTATTAGCAGAAAATTATCCCATAAAAAGTATTAATTATATCACAGGTGCATTTAAAAATAAAACTATTGATTTTGATGGTGTTAAAATATCATTAGATTTTATAGAGCATGACGTAATAAGATCATTAGGAGATCCAAGAGTTCATTTTGCACTTTACTCAACAGCTAATTCGTCTCCTGTTTTGAAGAAAACCGCTTACAATTCTGATAGCGTAGAAAAAGATTTAGGTATTGCTACTAGTAATTTTTTACATGATACAAACAAAAACAAAATTACAATCACAGTAAGCAGGTTATCTCCTGTTTTTAAATGGTATGCTGAAGATTTTGGCAATAAGGAAAAGCTCAGAAAATTTATTAACACTCATATGAATAGAGAAGTCATAACAGATAAAACAGTTATCTCTTATTTAGAATACGATTGGAATTTGCATCGTAAATAAATCATTACATGGAAAATAACCTAAAAAGTTACTAATCTTATTTTAAATTATAAAAATAAGATTAGTAACTTTTGTAATTTAGCTTTTATTTTACTTAAACAATTTTAAATGGATATCAACTTCAATAAAAACGAAGATCATAATAAACTTTTACTGTCAGATTTAAAATCACGCTTTGCTAAAATGAAATTAGGCGGTGGTAAAAAACGAATTGAAAAACTACATACTAAAGGTAAATTAACAGCTAGAGAACGTATTGATTATCTATTAGATCCAAAATCTAAATCTATAGAGATTGCTGCTTTTGCTGGTGATGATATGTATCAAGAGCATGGTGGTTGTCCTTCTGGAGGTGTTGTTATAAAAATTGGATATGTAAAAGGAAAACAATGCATAGTTGTTGCTAATGATGCTACGGTTAAAGCTGGTGCTTGGTTTCCTATTACTGGAAAGAAAAATTTAAGAGCTCAAGAAATAGCCATAGAAAATAAATTACCAATTATATATTTAGTGGATAGTGCTGGGGTGTATTTGCCTATGCAGGATGAAATTTTTCCCGACAAAGAGCATTTTGGTCGTATTTTTAGAAACAATGCTGTGATGAGTAGTATGGGAATTACGCAAATAGCTGCAGTAATGGGGAGTTGTGTTGCTGGTGGTGCCTACCTACCAATTATGAGTGATGAAGCATTGATTGTCGATAAAACAGGTAGTATATTTTTAGCAGGAAGCTATTTAGTAAAAGCAGCTATAGGTGAAAGGATTGATAACGAAACTTTAG
>CAZECB010000203.1:0-4691 GCA_964510745.1 uncultured Flavobacteriaceae bacterium
TAGATATTATTGGAGAAGAAAGCCCTATAGATGAAGACAACCCTTTCCTAAATGAAGTTATTATTGAAGGGGATCAAATAGATGAAGATTTTGATAATTTACCCGCACAATGGAATTTTATTTGGGTTAGAAAAGGAGGAGTTGCCAAACTTAGAAATACGATTATAAAAAATGCGACTACTGGTATTTTTATTGAAGGAAATGGAAACGAATCTATTGCTAATGTAACCTTAACTAATGTCCAAATATATAATTCTCAAACTGTAGGAATACAAGCTAATGCCTCTTTTATACGCGGAAACAATGTGGTAATTAATCAAAATGGTCGATCTGCTATTAATATTGAAGAAGGCGGAACTTACGAATTTATACATACGACACTATCCAACACTTTTAGTTTTGGGGTTCCTTCTAGCACTGCCATAGTCTTAGATAATTCACCAAAAGAAAATAGCTCAGTAGCTACTACTAATTTAAATGCCTCTTTTATAAATAGTATTATATCAGGTAATAAACGTTCCGAAATAACAGCTATAAATTCGGATCAAGCAAGTTTAGATCTTTCTTTTGAAAATTGTTTGATTGATCTTAATAGTAGTAATACTTCTGACTTAGATACAAATGATGCGGCTATTTTTACAAATTGTATTTTCAATGAAAATCCACAATTTAAAAATACAAATCTGAATATGCTTCAAATTGAAAATGAATCTCCTGCTGATGGAAAAGCTAGATTTATAGCCGGAAAAGATATTATTGGCACCGAAAGGACAAACCCATCAGATATAGGTGCTTATGAAAGTATTACATTTAAAAAAGAAGAAGATAAAAATTAATGGAAAACAATTCTGTCAAAAAAAAGGATAATGGGTTAAATAATCTAATTATCAATATTATAGTTCCTGCTTTAATTTTAATGAAAGGTTCAAAATGGGCTACTAAATTAGATATCGAAATTAGTTCAGTACAAGTTTTAATAATAGCTTTAGCAATTCCCTTACTTTATGGTTTATACGATTTAATTATAAAGAAAGAGAAAAACTTTATCGCGGTTTTAGGTTTTGTTAGCATCCTTCTTTCTGGAATTGTAGGGGTACTTAAATTATCTACCGAATTAATTGCTATTAAAGAAGCTGCGATTCCTTTTATTATAGGCTGTGTAATTTATTTTTCAAATTTCACCTCATATCCTATTGCCCCTAAATTTTTATATCACGATGACGTTTTTGACAAAAACACAATTAACTCACATTTGGACAATGATCAGCAAAACACCTTAAAAAGTAAAATAAAAAAAGCCTCTTTTTTCTTATTTTTATCATTCATATTTTCGGCTATATTGAATTTTGTTTTGGCTAAATATTTTATAAAAAGCCCTACAGGTACAGAAGCTTTTAATGATGAATTGGGACAAATGACTCTATATAGCTACCCTATAATAGTTATTCCTTCTATGCTAATTATGGGAGGTATTATATGGTATGTGTATTCCAGTATAAAAAAACTCACTGGTTTAGAAAGTAATGGAATTTTTATGTTTAAAAAAGAGGAAGAATCTTAAGCTTTAAATAATACAATTAAGAGAATTAATATCATTCTCTTAATTGTATTTTATTATTCTGTTTGATTTTAAACAAACCAGTGTAGCAACATATTTACATAGATGTTGCTTTTTTAAAGCTATGATTTTACTAAATCTTAACGTTTTTAATTATTTTTGTTAAAAACAACGCTGCAACATTTAATTATGAGCCAAAAAGTATTACTTACAGGAAAAGAAATAGATATTATTCTTCACCGATTGGCTTGTCAATTAATTGAAAATCACGACGATTTTAAAAACACGGTACTTATTGGTTTACAACCTAGGGGGATATTTGTAGCTACAAGGCTCGAAAAAATATTAATTGAAGAATATGGTATTACTAATCTAAAATTAGGCTTTTTAGATACTACTTTTTTTAGAGATGATTTTAGAAGAAGCTCTAAAATATTAGAAGCCAATAAAACAACAATAGATTTTATAGTTGAAGATAAGCGTGTGGTTTTTATTGACGACGTATTATATACAGGTAGAAGCATACGAGCTGCATTAACAGCCATTCAGTCCTTTGGGCGACCTTTGGAAGTTGAATTACTTACTTTAATAGATCGACGTTTTAGTCGTCACTTACCTATTCAACCTAATTACAGAGGTAGACAGGTAGATGCTATTAATGAAGAACGTGTTTCTGTGATTTGGGGCGAAGGTGAAGATCAAGATGTGGTATATTTAATAAATTAAATTATATGAGCGAGTTAAGTGTAAATCACTTATTAGGAATAAAATATATCACCGAAAAGGATATACAATTAATTTTTGAAACGGCAGATCATTTCAAAGAGGTTATTAATCGTCCCATTAAAAAAGTTCCTTCATTAAGGGATATTACTATTGCTAATCTTTTTTTTGAAAATAGTACACGTACAAGGTTATCCTTTGAATTAGCCGAAAAACGTCTATCCGCAGATGTTGTTAACTTTTCAGCAGCCTCATCTTCTGTTAAAAAAGGAGAAACACTTATCGATACTGTAAACAATATTTTAGCCATGAAAGTAGATATGGTAGTAATGCGTCATCCCAACCCTGGAGCTGGAGTATTTTTATCAAAACATATAGGGGCTAGTATTGTTAATGCTGGAGATGGTGCACATGAACACCCCACTCAGGCCTTATTAGATTCTTATTCCATAAGAGAACGCTTAGGGGATGTTGCAAAAAAAAAGGTAGTAATTGTTGGTGATGTCTTACATTCGCGAGTAGCACTTTCCAATATATACGCATTACAATTACAAGGAGCAGAAGTAATGGTTTGTGGACCAAAAACTTTAATCCCAAAATACATTCACGAATTAGGTGTTAAAGTTGAAACAAACTTAATTAAAGCATTACAATGGTGCGATGTTGCCAATATGCTTCGCGTGCAAAACGAACGAATGGATATTTCTTACTTTCCATCTACACGCGAATATGCTCAACAATATGGGGTCACAAAAAATATTCTAAATAGTTTAGATAAAGAAATTGTAATTATGCACCCTGGACCAATTAACCGTGGAGTTGAAATTACTACTGATGTTGCAGATTCTGGTCAAGCCATTATTTTAGATCAAGTAGAAAATGGAGTTGCCATCCGTATGGCAGCAATTTATTTATTAGCTTCAAAAATTAAATAATTATGATCGTAGAGCACTTAAAAAACACCACAGTAATCACACAAGAAAAAAAAACGATTTCGGAGTTAGTTATAGGAATTGAAAGTATATATGACACCATTAAGAGCAATAATATTATTGTCAACCTATTTAGTCTTACAAGTATAAAAGCTTCTGATTTACAAGAATTTTTATTGCTCTCAAGAAAACATAGAGAAGCAAAACATTCCTTTGTAATTGTCAATAAATCTATAAATATTGATGATGTTTCCGATGAAGTTGAAGTTACTCCTACTCTAGTAGAAGCTCATGACCTTATTGAAATGGAAGAAATTGAAAGAGATCTTGGTTTTTAATTAAAAAACATCCTTTATACTAATTAAGTAACCACATCTTTCTCACATCAATCAAATGTAATGAAGCTACATATATTAGGTTGTTACGCTGCTACTCCCCGAATATTAACTAATCCAACCGCTCAAGTATTGGATATTAATAATCATATGTTTTTAATTGATTGTGGTGAAGGAACGCAAGTACAACTTCGTAAACACAAAATTAAATTTTTTAGGATTAAACATATTTTTATATCACACTTGCATGGCGATCATGTATATGGGTTGGTAGGGCTTATATCAACCTTTAAAATGTTAAAGCGCGAAACACCATTACATGTTTATGGTCCTAAAGGAATAAAAGAATTAATTACTGTGCAGTTAAAATTATCTAATTCATGGACAGATTATCCGTTACATTTTCATGAATTAGATAGTCTAGAGTCCGAAGTAATTTTTGAAGACGAAAAAGTAACTGTAAGAACAATCCCTCTTCAGCACAGGATATATTGTAATGGCTTTTTATTTACGGAAGCTCCTAATGACCGTAAATTAAACCTAAATACGGTATTAAACTATAATATTGATAAAGCTTATTATAATTCTATTAAAAAAGGAAAAGATATTACGTTAGAATCTGGAGAAACGATTCCTAATAAGGAATTAACCTTTGCTCCTGAAATCTCTAAAAGTTATGCTTTTTGTAGTGATACGAAATACGATGAAGCAAAAATTTTATTACTGAAAAATGTTACTGTTTTATATCACGAATCTACTTTTTTAGAAAGTCATGAACACTTATGTAATTTTACAGGTCATAGTACAGCGAAACAGGCAGCAAGTATTGCAAAAAAATCTAATGCAGCAAACTTAATACTTGGACACTACAGTACAAGATATAGTACTATTGATTTATTTCTAAAAGAAGCTAAAACTATTTTTGAACAAACCTTTTTGGCTGAAGATGGTAAATGCTTTGAATTTTAATTAACCTGTGACTTTAAAATTATTTATAATCTCTTTCTTCCAAGCTTTAACTATTTTTTTTAAACTGATAAGGCAGGAATACTTTATGAATAAGTAGTTCCTGCCTATCTTCAATATATAAGTATCCCATCGAGCAACTACAGGGCGTTTATCTCTAAAAATTTGTTAGGTAAT
>CAZECB010000204.1:0-4680 GCA_964510745.1 uncultured Flavobacteriaceae bacterium
CTCCCTATTGGTCACACTTTTCATATACACGAACGTGGCAAATCATTCAGCCAAGGGCTTCACAAAGCTACTACATCGCTATTACGATTCCTACATTTTTGACAAATTCGCCACGGTATTGCTAAACCAAATTGCTCCAATCGACTAACTATTAACCTTGGCTAGAGCTGCTTTATTCATAAGAAAACCATTAACAACATCATGCTATAAGCAATTTACGCATTGGTTTATATTTTTATAATAATGAAATTGTGAATGTTACACATTTGATCACGTTCACTCGTATTTTACTTTTTTATAGTACCTTGCAGGTAATAACTAAAGCAAAACTCTGAACCTAAACGCGTTTAGTAGGACTGTTATATGTCATTGAATTAAGACTATTTGCATAAGCTAAAATGATTGAAAAACTCATACAAAACATAAAATCCATTGTCCCAGACATACCTTCTGATTGCGAAAAAGTTTTTCAAGAATCCCTTGTTAAAATTCTTCAAAAAGGAGAGAATATTTTAAGAGAAGGGCAAACATGCTCGTCCTATTATTTTGTAAATCAAGGAGCTTTTAGGATTTATTTTTTAAATGATGGTGATGAAATTTCAAATTGGTTCGCCTTTGATAATTTCTTCTTTACAGAGCTTGAAAGTTATACATTTCAAAAACCATCGAAGTTTTATATAGAAGCAATAGAAGATTCTGAAGTTTTGATAATTAGTAAGGTTCAGATGGATAATTTTTTAAATTATCCCTTTGGGCAAGAATATGTTAGAAAAATTTGGGAATATGCCTTCATTCATTTGAATAATATCATTGTTTCATTTCAAAGTAAATCAGCTAAAGAACGTTATGAAGAGCTTCATGATTTTCCTGATTTCATAAAGCGAATAAAACAAAAAGATATTTCGTCCATGCTGGGTATTTCTCAATACTCATTGAGTAGGATTAAAAATATAAAAACTCAATAATTCTTTGATTTTGTCATTTGACAACTTTTTAAAGAAATAATTAATTCATTTTTGAATAATTGTAATAACTAAACTATTCAAAAATGATAGATAAGAACAACAGATACCAATATTTTCAAAAGTCTTTTATTGAGTTGTTAAAAGAAAAAATGGACGATGATTCATTACTAAATGAAAAAACAATTATATCAAGATCTTTAGAATTAATAGAATTGAATAAAACCTTATTAGAAGATTCACAATCTCATGAACATCTTCATACTATTAGTTTCGTAATCGCGTCATATGAAGAACTTAAGAAATTGTATAATGAAAGAAAGGCTTTAGAAATCATTAAATATGCTTTTGTAGATAGTTTATCTTTTATAACTCAGCAAACAGAGCAATTTTTAAATAAATCTGAAGACCCTTTCAGCGATATTGTAGCGATTTCAAAACAGAAAGAAGAAGAATACGGTAAAACATTTTCATTCTACAGGAAACAAGATGATAACAAAGCATATCTCTTAGAAGTCAAAAAATGTTTCTATTGTAAAGTTCTAAAGTTAAATAAAGCAGATGAACTCATGCCAATATTCTGCGACTTTGATACGAATTGGATGATGGCAATAAATCCTGAAAAGCATAAATTTAAATTTGACAGACCAGAGACCATTGGAACCGGAGGAAATGTATGCAAATTTTATTTTACTAGGATAGATTCTAAATAAAACGGCATATAACAACATCTATAATTAATTTCAGTTGGATTTTCCAAACGGATATCACTATAGTCAATTATCTTTACATTCAAGCTGACATTTTTCCGTTGAAAAAGTCCGAAATTAATCATACACAAACTGTGGCAAATCATTCAGCCAAGGACTTCACAAAGTTGCTACATCGCTATCGCGATTCCCACATCTTTGACAGATTTGCCACGGTCTTACTAAACCAAATGCCTCCAATCAACTAACTATTAACCTTGGCTAGAGTTCCTTTATATTAAGAGAACGATTCACAATTATAACTAAATGTAATAATTTACTCATTGTGGTTAATATCTTAATATATTAGAAATCATGAATATTTTACATTTAATCACGTTCATTCGTATTTTGTTTTTTTATATTACCTTTCAGCAAATAACTAAAACAAAACCCTCAATCTAACTACGTTTAGTAAGGTGTTGCCAGTAGTACAAAAAATGTGGAATATTAAATTACGAACATGGTATATATTCTAAATTCGAAGACTATGATTTATAGTAAAAACATGTTGATATAATGATTAAACTTTCAGAAAACGATATTATAGGTAAAGGACGAGAACGTACTGTTTATTTACATCCTGAAGAAAAAAAGTATTGCATTAAAATTGCAAATGAACAACTCTCAAGGAACAAAATGGCTATGCTTCGTGAAATTAAATATCTCAAACGGCATCAAAATTATTTGAAATATCTTTCAAAATATCGATATACAGTAACTACCAATTTAGGTAAAGGTTTTGTTTTTGATTTAGTTCGTGACTACGATGGTTTTATATCGAAGACACTATCATTCTATATAGAAAAATCTCAACTTGGGTTATTAGCAAATCTTAGAGAAAAGATTAATAAAATATTTGAAGACCTATCTGAACGCAAAGCTGTTGTGCACGATTTAAAACCTCACAATATACTCGTTCAATGGTATTCCAATAGTAAATATACACTTGTTATCGTCGATGGTTTTGGAAATTCTGATTTCATAAAAATCTGCGATTATTCTCATAAGTTTGCTTCCGCAAAATTAATTCGCAAGTTTAATAAATTAGATAGAATACTCGGAACACTTATGTAATTAACTTATTTAGAATAGTTAACGTCAACCTAATGAATATTTAACAACAAAATGTTGATCAAACCAGTAGAATATATTTTTGGGTTATAAAAAAAAATCAAATACGTATAAGAGAGATCAGTCTATTTATACAAACAAAAAAATTATAGAGTAAAAAGAAGACATAAACTTTTTACATATTTTTTACTTCAACAAGATTGCATAAAAGCACTATAAGTAACATTGCATATAACATATAGTTACGTTATTTATAAATCGAAAAAATGGCGTATTTGAGAACTTGTCAAATCTTTTGATTTGGTATTAAAAGAGAAAAACACAAAAGATTGGCTTGTGTTTGACCAAAAAATACTCGCTAACTTATGTTAATTGCCATATACGAACACGTGGTAAATCATTCCGTCTAAGGGCTTCACAAAGCTGTTACATCATCGCTATCGCGATTCCCACATCTTTGACAAATTAACGTATATTTATACGATTCCTTGTGAACTTCTCACGAAACTACACAATATGATGTATAGCGAATAAGGCGTGAACAGGGCTCTTCGTGAGGCGCACTTCACTACATCATACACAGGGGAGTTCGTTGATGATAAAACATTAATAATAAAACTAAAACCTTACTGACAACTGGAATTTTGCTGAAAAAGGTGTTCCTGGTGTAAACGTTAATTCTTCAACTGGAACAACTTCATCAAATAAACGTGTTTCTGTAGCAAACTGAGTTTCATTCCATTCAGTATCAAATAAATTTTCAATGATTAATCCAAGCGTCCAATTAGGTGCAAAATTATAGTTTAAATTAAAGTCAGTAACAAAATAACCTTCAGCTACTATAGAGTTATCTTCATTTGCAGCACGGTCACTTAAATATCTATAATTTAATCCACCAGAAAACTTTCCTAAATTTTTGATACTTACACCTCCTGATGATGTAAAGTCTGGTGCTAAAGGAATAAAATCTTCACCATTGGGTTCGTCTATACTACGTGCAAATGCATAATTTACATCGGCATTAAAATATAACCAATCTGTAGCTTGATAACGCACGCCAAAATCAACTCCAAGACGTGTTGAACGGCCACTAGGCTCAATAATAGCTTCATCTCCTACTAACACAAATTCTTGCTGTAAAAACAGACTCCAAAGCGTCGTGTTAATGATTAATTTTGATGTTGGTTTAATAATAGCCTCTATTTCTGAACCAAAAGCACCTGGTAATGTTTCTTCACCAGTTCCGGCAGTTACTACTCTAGCATCATTGGAGTGAAAGCCTATTCCTGCTTTTGCATTGAGTTGTAAATTCTCATTAGCTTTATATATTGCGTTAAACTTAGGGCTTACAAAAACTTGTGTTTCACTTCTGAGATCTCTAGTTTGGCTTAGCAAATTTTCATAGTTAAAATTAAAATAGTCTAATCGAATTCCAGGAATTAACGTCCATTTACCTGTCTGATATGTTGCATTAGCGAATGCATATCCATTAACTTCATCTACATTACCTAGTGAAAGCGTACTCAATGTTGTAGTTCTATTTGCAGTACGAGAAAGTTCAACATCATTAACATCGTCATATCTAAATCCAAATCCAGCTTTGTAATTAAAAGAGCCACTATTAAAAATATCAGGATTGCTAGAAAATACGGTTTCTGCTCCTAATAAAGTACGATCCTCTCTCTGACGAATTTGATCACCATTTACGCGGTCAACCAGAAAAAAAGTAAAATTAGAATACAGCTCAAAATCATAGGCTGATATAAATGCTTTTGTTTTTAAAGATGAGTCGTCTCCAATAAGTTTTTTATGATTCAATAAAATATTTGAACGACTCGTATTACCACCCTCTGTATTATCAATAGCTCCAAATCTACTTATTAAACCTTGATCTA
>CAZECB010000205.1:0-4660 GCA_964510745.1 uncultured Flavobacteriaceae bacterium
TTTAGATACAGGATCACCACACCATGTACAGTTTGAAAATGAATTAGAGATGTTAGATGTGAAAACCAAGGGATCTAAAATTCGCTATGGTAGTCCATATAACGAGTCAGGAACTAATGTGAATTTTGTCGAGAAAATTAATGAGAATACATTTTCTGTTAGAACTTATGAAAGAGGCGTTGAAGATGAAACATTATCTTGTGGTACTGGGGTCACAGCGGTAGCTTTGGCAATGTATCATAATAAAGAAACAGATGATGAATTGGTAAATTTAAAAACTAAAGGTGGTACATTACAAGTATCTTTTAATGCGACCAATAATGCCTATGATGATATTTGGTTAATTGGTCCAGCAGCATATGTTTTTAAAGGTGAAATAGAATGGTAACTCTTAAAGGAGAACATATTTACTTAAGAGCTCTAGAACCTGAAGATTTAGAATTTATTCATGCTATTGAAAATGACGAAACTGTTTGGGAAATAAGCAATACAAAAACACCATATTCTAAATTTTTAATTAAGCAGTATTTAGAGCAAGCTCATAAAGATATATATGAAGTCAAACAATTGCGATTAGTTATTGCTAATTATGATGATGATCCTTTAGGAATGATTGATATTTTTGATTTCGATTTTTCAAACCTTCGAGCTGGAATTGGTGTTTTGATAAAAAATAAAACAGATAGACAGCTAGGATATGGTTCTGAAGCTTTACATTTATTGACTAATTATTGTTTTACTCATTTAAATTTGCATCAACTATATTGTAATATATCAGAAGGTAATACAGCAAGTCAACATTTGTTTGAAAAACAAGGATTTCAACAAATAGGATTAAAAAAAGATTGGAACCTTATTAATGATACTTACAAAAACGAATATTTATATCAATTAATAAAGACTCATGTACATTAAAAAAATACTTGTAGCTATTGCTTTAATAGGATTACTTATTGCAGGCTATTTTGCATATTATGTATATACTGCAATGTTTGTTCCTAATACTGCTTTTAGTAATGATGAAGCTCATATTTATATTAAAACAGGAGCATCTTATAATGATGTTAAAGAAGATTTAGCCCCTCTTTTGAAAGATATTAAAACCTTTGATGCTTTAGCTTCTAGAAAGAAGTATACTAGTAATGTTAGGGCTGGTAAATATGTGATTAAAAAAGATATGACTAATAATGATATTATTAATTCTATACGAAGTAATAATATTCCTGTTCGTGTGTCTTTTAATAATCAAAATTCTCTAGAAGCCCTAGCTGGACGTGTTTCTAAACAAATTGAAGTAGATAGTGTGACACTTCTTGATTCATTTAAAGACACTAATTTTTATACTAAAAATGAGTTTTCTAACGCTACAGCCTTGGGAATGTATTTGCCTAATAGTTATGAGTTTTTCTGGAACATCTCTGCAGATAAATTTAGAGAGCGAATGCTAAAAGAGTATAATCGTTTTTGGAATGATAGTAGACTTGCTAAGGCAAAACAGTTGAATTTAGACCGTGACGAAGTAATTGCATTAGCATCTATAGTATATGAAGAATCTAAGAAAAAAGTAGAACAGCCAAGAATAGCAGGAGTCTACATCAATCGTTTGAAAAATAAATGGACCTTAGATGCAGATCCTACTTTAAAATTTGCAGCATATCAATTGCCTAAATATAAAAATACAATAATCAGACGTGTATTAAACGTTCATAAAACTATTGATTCTCCATACAATACATATAAAAATGGAGGATTACCTCCAGGTTTAATTGCGATGCCAGATATCTCAGCTATTGATGCAGTTTTAAATTATGAAAAACATAATTATTTCTTTTTTGCTGCAAATGCTGAAAAACCAGGGTTTCATAATTTTGCTAAAACATTAGCACAGCACAACCAAAATGCTCGAAAGTATCAGCAATATTTGAATAATAAGGGGATTAGGAAATAGCTGCCAATATTAAAGAAACTTCACGCAAACTCCAATAAAAAAGTAAGTTGTTAATGAAATTCGTTAATAAACTTTACCAACTTCATAAATTTTTATATAACCTATTAATTTACTTTAGTGATTAATTAATGGTAATTATATTTTATAAAATATTTTGTAAAAATTTAGAGTTTTTACAGATAATGTGTTTTTTGAAATTTTAGAAAATGTGTAAATAAAAAGGGTGTATTTCGTCTATTGTTCTGTAAAAAAAGCAGTTAAACGAGTAATTTTGACAAAATAAAAAAAACACCTAATTTTGCACGCTGAAATTTAAACCCCTTTTTGGGTGGTTAAAAATTCAATTATGTATAAATATACTATATATTATTCGATAGTGCCATTATTACTTTTTGCAAGCTTAATACTTGTGGCGAGTACTGATAACCAAATAGATGCTGATAAATATTCTGTGGAGTGTTTAGAATTGAACTATACGGTTTCTGATGACATTGCTATGAATTTAGAGGCTAATAAGTCAAGTTTTATTTCTCCAGAATTAGGGAAAACGGTTGTTGGTTTTAAGGAAGCCTTAGCATTTAAAGAATCTAGAGGAGACTATTTTGTAGTAAATACATTAGGGTATTTAGGTAAATATCAATTTGGAAGAACGACATTAAATGTCATTGGAATATATAATACTGAAGCCTTTTTAAAGAATCCAGAATTACAAGAAAAAGCATTTATTGCAAATGCACAGCGTAATAAATGGGTTTTGAGACGTGATATAAAACAATTTGTTGGAAAAACAATAAATGGAATTTATGTTACTGAGTCTGGTATTTTAGCTGCAGCACATCTAGCAGGACCAGGAAGTGTAAAAAAATACTTAAGAAGCTATGGAGCTATAGGTTTTACTGATGCTTATGGAGCCACAATTTCTGAATACATGAAACGCTTTTCAGGATATGATACATCCAGTATCATAGGGAATAGAAGACCAAAAGTGACACTTTTATAGTTTCCTTAATGTCTCTCCTTTTTATTAATCTTTGTGAATTATAAAAATTGCAGGACGCTTATGTAAATCTACATTGGTGTTTTTCCATTCTTCAACTGTTTTGGTTTTTATATATTCTGTAGATAATGTAATGTCACAAGCTATGCAAACTCTAGTATTTTTATGTAAAGTAATACAAATGTCTTCTAGCATTTTATTGTTTCTATAGGGTGTTTCTATAAAGAGTTGCGATTGATTATTTTCAAATGATAAACGTTCTAATTTTTTTAAATACATTTTTCGTTCTCCTTTTTCAATAGGTATATAGCCATTGAAAGTAAAACTCTGTCCATTCATTCCAGAACTGATTAAAGCTAATAAAATTGAAGACGGCCCCACTAATGGTATAACTTTAATATCTTTTTGATGAGCTATACTTACAATATCAGATCCAGGATCTGCAATGCCTGGGCAACCTGCTTCAGAGAGTAATCCAATATTTTTTCCTTCTAAACATGGGTTTAAAAATGATGATAACTCATTTTCGTTTGTAAATTTATTTAAAATCTCTATTTTAAGAGCTTGCTGAGATTTACCAGAACTAATTAATTTAATAAACCGTCTTGCTGTTTTTTCGTTTTCTACAATGTAATAATCAACTTTTTCTATAATCTTTTTTATAGAGATTGGAAGCACTTCAAGAGGCGCATTTTCTCCAAGTCTAGTGGGTATTAAATATAAGTTTCCTTGTTCGGTATTCACAGTATTGTGATTTTATTTTTATGATCTCAATTTACGAAAAACTCCTTATGCTAAAAGGGATAGAGTCTTTTTTAGTTTAGTTTTTTAGCAATAGTATCACAAGTTTCGTTTAACATTTGATATACATTTTCAAACCCTTGATCTCCTCCATAGTAAGGATCTGGAACTTCTAAATTACTAACAGTATTTAATTCGTCTAAAATAAGCTTCACTTTTTTAATATCGTTACTGTTCCGTGCTAAAGCAATAACGTTATTGTAATTAGAATTATCCATTACATAGATATAATCAAACGTGTCAAAGTCTGAAATTTTAAATTGACGCCCTCTTTGATTTAATATGTTAATGTCATGCATTTTAGCTACAGATATAGAACGGCTGTCTGGTAACTCCCCAATATGGTAACCAGCTGTACCAGCAGAATCTATAAAAAATTTGTCTTTAGGGAGTTTAGATCTTAAAATGCCTTCTGCTAATGGAGAGCGGCAGATATTTCCTAAGCAGACCATTAATATATTAATCATTTTAAATACTATTTAAACAGATAGTTTTTTGGTAAGATCTTCAACGTATTTTCTAAATTGTTTATCTGTAGATGATAAATTGTCTACCGTCTTACAAGCATGTAATACTGTAGCATGATCACGTTTTCCAATTTGCGAACCTATACTTGCGAGTGATGCTTTAGTGAATTTTTTAGCAAAAAACATAGCTAATTGCCTTGCTTGAACAATATGACGTTTTCTTGTTTTAGATTGAAGTGTATCAACATCCATTTGAAAATAATCAGATACAATTTTCTGAATGTAATCAATAGAAACTTCACGTTTTGTATTTTTAACAAATTTTTCTACAATATCTTTTGCAAGATTAATTGTGATTTCTTTTTTATTGAAAGAAGATTGTGCAATTAAAGAAATAATAGCGCCTTCTAATTCTCTAACATTAGATTTTATGTTTTTAGCAACGTA
>CAZECB010000206.1:0-4639 GCA_964510745.1 uncultured Flavobacteriaceae bacterium
CTAAAATTTAAAAAATATTATATATCTTTATGATATCATTTTAATATCATAATGATTATTTTGAATTGAAATAATTAATACTAACATTACATTAAAACTATAAGATTTATGAAAGAAGAGAAAATTATTGTCCCAGCAAACGGTTATTTAATGCTGTTTATATTCCTCATTCTATTTATTGGAACTATCACAGCAACTATAGTTATAAGAAATCCAATTCTTGTGATACTACTCCCTTTTATAATTTTAATTGCACCTGGGTTTGTAATGGTCCAGCCTAACAATTCTAGAGTGTTATTATTATTCGGAAAATATGTGGGTACTATTAATAAAAACGGATTCTATTGGGTAAATCCATTTTATACAAAGAAAAAAATATCTCTTAGAGCTAGTAATTTTGATAGTGAACGTCTAAAAGTAAATGACAAACTTGGTAACCCTATAATGATTAGCACTATATTAGTATGGCGTGTTCAGGATACTTACAAAGCCGCCTTTGATGTAGACAACTATGAGAACTTTGTACGTGTACAAACAGATGCTGCCGTGCGTAAACTAGCGAGTATGTATCCTTATGATAATTTTGCAGATGAAGGTCATGCTGAAGATATTACATTGCGCTCTAGTGTTAATGAAGTAAGTGAAGCATTAGAAAAAGAAATAGATGAACGTTTATCTATTGCTGGTATTGAAGTATTAGAGGCTCGTATAGGTTATTTAGCATATGCTCAAGAAATTGCTAATGCTATGCTAAAACGACAACAAGCAACAGCTATTGTTGCTGCTAGGCATAAAATTGTAGAAGGTGCTGTAAGTATGGTAGAAATGGCTTTAGAAGAACTTGGCAAAAAACAAATTGTAGATTTAGATGAAGAACGAAAAGCGGCTATGGTAAGTAACCTTATGGTAATTTTGTGTGGTGATAAAGATGCTTCTCCTGTATTAAATACTGGGACTTTGAATCAATAATATGAACAAAAAACAAATATACAGTATTGCTATTGGAAGTGCTTTAGGCAGTAGCTTTGGAACAACCATTGGAGTACTTATAGGAAACATTGCTATGACCACTGTTTATGGGGGACTAATAGGAACTTGTTTAGGTATAGTCATCGCAATCGTATTTTTTAAAAATGAAAATAATGACAGATAATAATCACAGAGAGCAATTTGTTTTAACCGATGGTTATATTGATATGAATAATGAAAAGTTATTTTTAGATGTTAATGAAACTAAAAAAGACGTTAGACAACGTGGTGGTTGGTTAAGTGTTTTCTTAGTTTTTGTAGGAATTAGCGTTTTACATAACCTTAGAGATATAAATTATTTCAAAAAAGTATTTCATTATTTCGATTTTGGATTAAGAATTTTAGGAGGAATAGCCATAATTGCTATTCTATACTACATCTTCTTTATGAGAAAATCTAAAAAGAATTTAATCATAAATGAAATAAAACGAATTGATATTGATAAAGAAGAACTTGAAACAGACGTTACACTTGTTTTTAATAATAACCGCAAAAAAGATTTAGAATTTAGAACTCTTGAAAATCAAGTAGAGCCTTTTTTAAAAGCTATAAAAAAGAGAAATACTAGAATAGAAATAAAACATATTTTTAATTATGAAAGAATATAAAGTGATTATGTCCAAAGTAGGATTAAGAAATCGTTCTCAAAAACTTGAAGATATATTCAACCAATATGCAAGAGAAGGCTGGGTAATAAATCATATTGTTCAAGGTTTTACTAGCGTAGTACTTGAACGTGATAAAAACAGATAAGTGAGAACAAGGAGACCAAAAATAGAGATTCCTTTTGATACTATTGATATTATCATAGAGTTATTAGCTGTAGTAGCCCTGATATTCATGTGGATTTATGTTAGTATTGAATATGCAGCACTTCCAGATACTATAGCCTCTCATTTTAATGCAAAAGGTGAAGCAGATGGATATGCTAATAAAATCACACTTTGGTTGCTCCCTTCTATTTCTACTGTTTTATATATTGGAATATTTGCTTTAAATAAATTTCCTCATCTTCATAATTACATGATAAATATTACTGAAAGTAATGCATTTAAAAATTATAAATTTAGTACAAGAACTTTACGTATGGTTAATTTTTCTTGCGTTTTATTATTTACATATATTGTATATGTAGAAATTCAATTTTCAAAAGGGTTTATAAATTCATTAGGTGCTTGGTTTTTACCGCTTATACTAACACTTAGTTTAATACTAGTAATCGTTTTAATTATTTTCCAGAAAAAAAACAAATAACTCATGAAATTAAAACTCGTCCTATTAATAGGCCTTATTAGTTTTCCTATTTTATCTCAGAGCAGAATTATTTCTGAAGAGATATTCCTTTTAAATGATAGTATACAGCTTCCCGGAACCCTAACTTATTCTAAAGCAGAGCTACCGCAACCCTTGGTTATATTTGTTCATGGGTCTGGCAATGTAGACAGGAATGGTAACCAAGGTACACTTGCTAATGCTAACTATATAAAACTTTTATCTGAAGCTTTAAACAAAAATGGAATTGCGTTTTATCGTTATGATAAAAGAACCGCAACGAGATCAAATTTAAAATTCTTAGTAAAAGGATTAACTATAAATAAGTTCACTAAAGACTTACAATTAGCTATAAATCATTTTAAAAATGACAAACGTTTTTCAGGAATCACATTAATTGGTCATAGTCAGGGTTCACTAATAGCAATGTTAGCCTTAACAGCTGATATAAAGAAATATATTTCTCTTGCTGGTCCATCAAAATCAATTGATGTCGTAATGACTTCACAAATAAGGGATCAAAACGGAGATGTAGTTGGCGATCTTGTAGAAAGCCATTTCAAAGAATTAAAAACAACTGGAGTTATTGCTAATGTGAATCCAAATCTTTTAAGCTTGTTTAATAAATCCAATCAACCCTTCTTTAAATCTTGGATGGCATATATTCCTGAAGAAGAAATAAAAAATATCACTATTCCCATACTAATTCTTAACGGAACAAAAGATATACAAGTATCTGTTGACGATGCCAACAATTTACATAAGGCTAATCCAAAATCTAAATTAGTTGTGATAAATAATATGAATCATGTATTAAAAACGATTTTAAAAGATGAAGACAATATTAAATCGTATACATCTCCTGAGTTTTCTTTATCTGAAGACTTAGTTATAGAAATCACTAAATTTATCAATGAATAATTAGCTATGGCTAAAAAGAAAGCTTTCGCATTGCGAATTAATGAAGAAATGCTTAAAGCTGTTGAAAAATGGGCTGCAGATGAATTTCGAAGTACTAATGGTCAGATTGAATGGATGCTTATGCAATACTTAAAAGAACATAAACGGCAGCCAAAATCTAAATCAAATACTACTCCTGAAAACGACTCTTAGAAAGTCGTTTTTTTTATCCTTCTATTTTTCCTACTTTGGTCATTACTAAATTCATTTTATATGGGTAACGCACCTTTATTTACAGACGATACTATTGTTTTTGGCTTGCTAATGTTGGCCTTAGGTTTTATTTTTTATACAGATTCTTTAAAAACAGGGTTTTGGCCTAAATTTTATAAAATTGTGCCTAGCTTATTCATGGCATATCTAATACCTGCTATTTTTACAACTGCTGGGTTAATTGCACCAGAATGGGCTACAAAAGCAGATTCAGGAAAACTTATAGAGCATAGTTCTAACCTATATTATATTGCTAGTCGTTACTTATTACCAGCAGCTCTAGTATTAATGACTTTAAGTATTGATTTAAAAGGTGTATTTAATTTAGGATGGAAAGCTTTAATCATGTTTTTCACAGGGACCATAGGTATTTTAATTGGTGGCCCAATAGCCATACTCTTAATATCATTTATATCACCAGAAACTGTTGGTGGTATTGGCCCTGATGCGGTATGGAGAGGGCTTTCTACATTGGCTGGAAGCTGGATTGGTGGAGGTGCTAATCAAACCGCCATGTTAGAGATTTATGGTTATAATCAAAAACTATACGGCGGGATGGTATTCGTTGATATTGTCATTGCAAATATTTGGATGGCTATTTTATTAATAGGAATAGGTAAACGAGATCGAATAAACAAATGGCTGAAAGCAGATACATCCTCTATAGAAACTTTAAAAGAGACCGTATCTACATTTTCTGAAAAAATAAAACGAAACCCTTCACTAACAGATATTATGATTATTGGAGCTATAGCTTTTGGATCAGTAAGTATAGCGCATTTAGGATCAAATTATTTAGCACCATTTTTTGGGGAAACAGTGGCTAATATCGACTCTGCTACAACAAGAAATATGTTTACATTTTTAGACTCTAAGTTTTTCTGGATGATAAGCATTGCTACACTTATCGCCATTATACTATCTTTTACTAAAGCTAAAAATTATGAAGGTGCTGGAGCAAGTAAATTTGGAAGTGTATTTATTTATATACTAGTTGCTTCTATAGGTATGAAAATGGACTTATCATTAATATTTGATAATGTTGGTTTAATTGCTATTGGCGCCGTTTGGATGACCATTCATGCCTTATTATTAATTGGTATTGCAAAAATTATTAAAGCACCCTATTTCTTTTTAGCTGTTGGAAGTCAAGCCAATGTCGGAG
>CAZECB010000207.1:0-4614 GCA_964510745.1 uncultured Flavobacteriaceae bacterium
TTAGCCCAACATAAGACACTACTAATGTTTGTCCAACGCTTGCCGTGATTGTAAAATTACCGTCGAAATCTGTTTGTGTACCTGTGGAAGTACCTTGAATAATTACGTTAGCACCGGGTAATGGTAAACCATCTTCCGCAGTAGTAACTGTACCTGTAACTGTCTTTTCTTGTGCAAAAGAAAACTGCAGTACAAACGCCATAAAAAGCGTTAATAACCATGTTAACTTTAATTTCATAAAACAATTATTTGAGTTAGTCTAGCTGCAAACTTCTTAATTTAATATTAAATAAACAAGCCTTTCTACTAAAAAAATGTTAATGTTTATTTGATTTTGCAACTAATATAGCTTTCACTACAACCTTTTAAGAAACAAAACTCATCATTTAGATGTTCAAAATTTAAAAAGGTTGCGTCATAATTATAAATTTGTAAAAATGTTACAACTAAATTACTCTAAATATGATTTTGAATGCGGCACAGATGAAGCTGGCCGTGGCTGTTTGGCTGGCCCTGTTACTGCTGCTGCAGTAATATTACCTAAAGCATTTAAAAGTGAATTACTAAATGACTCAAAACAATTATCTAAAAAGAACAGAGTTCACTTAAAAGAAATTATTGAGTCTGCTGCTTTAACTTACGCTGTACACCATATTTTTGAAGATGACATAAATAAGCTAAATATTCTCAATGCATCTATAAAAGCCATGCATTTATCTATTAAAAATTTAAACATCACACCTCAATTTATTATTGTTGATGGCAATACCTTTAAACCATTTAACAATATACCTTATAAAACTATTGTTAAAGGTGATAGTAAATTTTTAACTATTGCTGCTGCCTCTGTATTAGCTAAAACATCGAGAGATGCATACATGGAAAAAATTCACAAAGAGTTTCCCATGTACAATTGGAAAAAAAACAAAGGCTATCCAACTAAACAACATAGAGCAGCTATAATTAAATATGGTATCTGTAAATACCACAGAACATCATTTAAGTTACTACCTGAACAATATAAATTGAACTTTTAACTTAACACCTATTAAATTATATATGAAAAGACATTTTATCCTATTATTAATAGTGTTGCTAACGTGCTGTGAGCAAAATGTTAACTTAAAGCCTTATGAGCTTATCCCAAATAACTTTAAATCCGTACTAAAAATAAATCAATTAAATACATTTAAAGCCAGCTTAGAAACTAATCCTATAAATTCTTTTTTATTCAAAGCCGATATTAAACGTGTTGAAGCGTTATTGAATAACATTACTGCCGAACAGCCTATGTATGTGGCGTTTTTTGATGATAATTCAATTAATGACTTTTTTATAGCAACAAAAAAAGATTTCCTATTATTTAAAAATGATTCTATCCAGAATAGAATGCAAGCTGCAACCAATAAAAATAGTATTATTGAAACTACCATTGATAGCTTGACTATATATCATCAATCTATTGGAGATAATCTTATATTATCAAATAATAAGACATTAATTAACGATATAGAATTAAAAACATCTAATCCCGATATAAATAAACTCTTTGATGCTTTTGATGTTAATTCTACGGTTAATATTTTATTTAAAACAGATCATCCTAAATACTCTAGTTTGTTTTTATCTGATAAAAAGAACCTTACAGCATCACCGTATGCAGCTGTAGATATAAATTTTACTCCTAAACGTTTTTCATTCAGTGGTATTATACCTCATCGTAAACATAACGACTCTTTAGAGTTAGATTCTAAACAACATAGGTTTATTAATCAAAAAAAATATATTCAAAATATAGCTCCAGCTTCAACAGCGTCTTTACATAGTTTAAGTCATGATGATTTTTCATTAGTTACTAATACTTCTGATGAAAGCCTATCTTTTCTTAATCTGGTCGATGAATTATCATTTTTAAAATTAACTCAACCTGATGAAAAAGCTATCGTCGCGCACAGCTTGGATATTAACCTAATTTCAGAACAGTTGCTGAACACTGCTGAAAAAACAGAAGATTTTAAAAATATACCCATATATAATTTTGAGAATGATCAGATATTTAAACCATCTATTACCTCATTATTTTCTTTAGAAAAAACGGCACATTTAGCTATGTATAAAGACTTCATCATTTTTTCTGATACCATTGAAGCTATAAAAACCATATTAACAACAGCATTAAATAATAATACACTTGCAACATCTGAAGCTTTTATTTCTACATCTTTAAATCTTAGTGACGAATCATCAATACTTATGTACAAAAACGGAGATGATTTATCAGAAACTTTCAACACAGATTTAAACCCTTATAATACTAGTGCTGTACAATTTATAAATAGTCCTGACTTTACTTATGTGAATGGCATTATTCAAGATTTCAGGGCTTCAAAACGCACAAATACTATAAATGAAGTATTTAATATTTCAATTGATAATGATGCAGTTATATCACCTCAGAAAGTAAAAAATTATATAACAAAAACTTATGATATAATTATTCAAGATGTCGCTAATAAAATGTACCTTATTTCCAGTTCAGGTCAAGTGCTCTGGACCAAGCAATTAGATGGTAAAATATTGGGCAGTGTTGAACAATTGGATCTCTATAAAAATAATAAACTTCAATTTGCATTTGCAACTTCAAACCAACTTTATCTTATAGACAGAAATGGTAATGACATTAGACATTTTCCAAAACGATTTCAAGATAATATCACTCAACCTTTGTCTGTTTTTGATTATGACAATACTAAGAACTATCGCCTTTTAATTACACAGGGTAATAATTTACTTATGTATAACTCCAAAGGAGAAACGGTTACTGGTTTTAAGTATAAAAACAGTTCAAAAATTACAACACAGCCCAAACATTTTAGAATAAACAGGAAAGACTACATTGTGTTTGCTGCTGGCCAAACACTAAAAATTTTAAATCGCAGAGGTAAAACCAGGATTGATGTAAAAGATAAAATCGATTTTTCTGGTAATGGTATCTTTAAACACTATAATTTATTCACAACAACAAATAATCTTGGTCAATTACTTCAATTAAATACTAAAGGGAAGTTAAATACTAAATCTCTATATTTAGATAAAACACATGTCATAGACGCTACAGATAAAACTCTGGTTAGTCTAAATGATAACACATTACGTATACGATCAAAAACTGTAGATCTAGATTTTGGGAATTACACAGCTCCTAAAATTTATATTGTTAACGATAAAATTTATGTAACTACTACAGATTTACAAGCCAAAAAAGTATATCTATTTGACAGCCAGACAAAACCCATAAGTAATTTCCCTGTTTTTGGCACTTCTGCAGCACAACTTTTTAAATTAAATCAAAGTGTAGGTTTAGTTACTATGTCTGATAGTAAAACAGTGACTTTATACACGCTAAACTAAATTTATAATTACTAAAAAAACAATGATAAAACGTCAAAAATCCTCTATAAAGCACTGTATAATTCATAAAGTTGGTAACAAGCATAATACGACAAAAAACGCTTTTTCAGACACTACGGTTAAATTTGACGAAGCTACTTACAATCTTATATTACCCTATTTATTAAAGCCCTTTTCTAATATCGCCGAGACGTATCGTTTCAATCATCATAGTAACATTAATCTTAATGAGATTAACAGATATAGCGAGCAGCTTTTTGAAGATGATGCTAATTTTATTGAAATCTCCAAGCACATTGTAACACACTTATTTGAACAGAGTAATTCTTCACAAATTAAAACTGGCGATGTTATTATCTGTTACTTTGAAAATATACAATATCAGGACTATTTTACGGATGCTATAGGCATTTATAAAATTGAAAATAAGGTACCTTTTTTTCAAACATATTTAGAAGGAAAAACTTATGATATATTAGTTCAAAAAGGAATTCACTCTAAAAAGGTAGATAAAGCTTGCTTAATTTTAAATACTGGGGATACAGAAGGTAAAATTATATGCAGTGTAGATAATAACTCATATGATGCACAATATTGGATAAAGCATTTCTTAAATATTAAATATCCGGACGATAGTAACCAACACACAAAACACTATTTAGAGTTATGTCGGGAGTTCTCTAAAGAGATTTTACAATCAGAATTTGGAGGTCAGGAACAAAGCAGTTTTCTATCAAAAACTGTAGACTTTTTTAAAGAAAACGAAATTATAAATATTGACGCATTTAAAGACGATGTTTTTGATGAGGAAGATCATATCAAACTATTTGAAGATTATAAAAAAGTCTACGAAACTGACCATAACCTTCTTATTAGAAATCAGTTTGATGTATCAGATATTGTACTAAAAAAACAGAAACAAAAAATCAGAACAGAAATTAAGTTAGATACTAATATTCAGATAAAGCTAGATGTTGATGCGCCTGACGCTTCTGTAGAATATCTGGAACGTGGTTATGATACGGATAAAAAAATGCATTACTACAAAGTCTTCTTTAATTCTGAGACTTAATATTTAGACTAAACTAAACGCTTATGGCCAAGCAGGATAATTACAACGATTTTGGATTAGGTGAAAAATCTACATCAGATAGCTTTCGGGCTTTAAATAAAGATGGCACGTTTAATATTGTAAAAAGCAAT
>CAZECB010000208.1:0-4579 GCA_964510745.1 uncultured Flavobacteriaceae bacterium
AAATCTATCTTTTTTACTACTAAAATCTTACCTAAATATTAATCGAACTCAGGTGAATAGGATAGAAGGTAAAAAACACAAAGAGATTGCAGAAATTTTAAACATCTCTACTAAAGCAGTAGAAAAACGAATTTATGGAGCTCTTAACAAGTTAAGAAAAGATATTGATGGGATTTAAATTTGATAACTGAGAGTTAGTGATTGATGAAAACTATTTATTTTAATATAATAGGTAGGGATTTTTAAATCTTGGTTGTTATATAGTTGATTACATATATTATGGAACGAGAAAAATTAATAAAAAAATGGTTAGATAATGAGTTAAATTCTCAAGAGCTTGAAGCTTTCAAAACACTTGAAGATTATGACGATTTAATTAAACTATCTAATCACGTAAAACAATTTAAAGCTCCTAAATTTAATCCTTCTGAAGAATTTAAAAAATTACACTCTAATATTAAAACACATCCTCAACTATCTAAGAAATGGTTAAAACCTCTATTACGTGTTGCTGCTATAATTACTATTTGTTTTAGTGCATATTATTACACCACTACATTAGACACCACTATTACAACAATAGCAGGAAAAAAAACTAATGTAATGTTACCTGATGCTTCTGAAGTAACTGTAAATGCATCTTCTAATATAGTTTTTAATAAAAGTAATTGGAATGATAAACGTGTGGTTTCTCTAGAGGGAGAAGCATACTTTAAAGTTGCAAAAGGATCAACTTTCAATGTAAATACTAACGCTGGAATCGTAACTGTTTTAGGCACACAGTTTAACGTAAAACAACGTGATAATATTTTTGAAGTTATTTGTTTTGAAGGTTCTGTTAGAGTATCACATAGTTCGGCAACAATAGTTTTAAAACCGGGAGATTCATTTCTAATTATAGATAAGAAACAGGTTTATAAAGAAAAAGAAAACATTATTAAACCATCATGGGTTGATAATACTAGTAATTTTAAAAGTCTTCCTTTTAAATATGTTATTAATGAATTTGAACGTCAATACAATGTGGTTATAAAAACTAATGATATTGATGTAGAACAACTATTCACTGGAAGTTTTGTTCATAATGATAAAAAATTAGCATTAAAATCTATAACATTACCATTAAATTTAAACTATACTATAAGTGACAATACAACTGTTGTATTCACTCGTGAATAAATTAATTACAATTGCATCTCTATTATGCTTACTTCTCTTTAGCAATTTGTCTCTAAAAGCTCAAACTAATAAAGAAAAGCAATCACTTACCACATTTTTAAAACAGGTAGAGATACAATATAACATTAGTTTTTCTTACGCAGATATTTTTTTAAAAAACAAAACTATTCATCCTCCTTCTAAAGTATTATCGCTTAAAGCGCTTATAAAATATTTAGAAGAAAACACGACTTTAACATATCAAAAACTAAGCGATGATCTTTATGTTATTAGGAACTTAGTTCAAGATATAAAATACACCCAATTTTTAGAAGAAATTACTATAACAAATTATCTAACCAAAGGTATTACGCTTAAAAATGGAGGTATTACAAATTTAAAGCCTAATGTTTTCGGGATTCTTCCAGGACTCATTGAGCCTGATGTGCTACAAACTATACAAGCGCTTCCCGGTATACAAAGTGTGGATGAGCGAGTTTCTAATGTTAACGTTCGAGGTGGTACTCATGATCAAAATTTAATTCTCTGGGATGGTATTAAAATGTATCAATCTGGGCATTTTTTCGGTTTAATATCTGCATTCAATCCTTATTTAACAGATGATGTTATTATTTCAAAAAATGGCAGTAGTGCAATTTATGGAGATGGTGTTTCTAGTGTTATTGATATGCGTTCATCAAACAAAATAGCAGATTCTATTTCAAGTGGTATTGGAGTTAATCTTATCAATGTTGACGCATATACTTTATTGCCTTTGAGTAAAAAGACAGGTTTACAATTATCCTTAAGACGCTCTATTACAGATGTGATTACAACACCAACTTTTGATCAGTATTTTCAACGTATTTTCCAAGACTCAGATTTCACAAATAATCAAAATATAGAAAACTCCATTTCACAAAACGAAGAATTTTTATTTTACGACGTAAGTGCCAAGGTTTTATATGACATTTCTAAAAAAGATAAATTACGTGTTAATTTTTTAAACATTTATAATAATTTAAATTATGAAGAACGTTCTACTATTAATGATATTGTAGAAGCTAGAAATAGTGAATTAACACAATCTAGTTTTGCCGGAGGCGTCACTTATAGTAGAAGTTGGAGTCCTAAACTATCAACGTCAGCACAATTTTATTTTTCTAATTATAAGTTAGACGCTACTAATTTTGATATTTTAAATTCACAACGTTTAATACAAGAAAATGAAGTGTTTGATGGTGGGCTAAAATTTCACGCAAATTATATTCTTAATTCTAATATTAATATTCTTGGAGGTTATCAATTTTCAGACGTAGGCATTAGTAATTTAGAAGATGTAGATAATCCATTATTTAGAAGTTTTGTAAAAGAAGTTATAAGTACACATTCTGCATTTAGTGAGTTTAAATTTATTTCAAGTTCTAAAAACACTAATGCAAGTATTGGGTTAAGAGCTAATTATTTTGAAAAATTTTCTGAATTTTCTATTGAGCCTCGTTTTAACTTTAGCCATCGATTTTTAAATCATTTTAGAGTCGAAGTCTTAGGTGAATTAAAGAGTCAAACCACTTCACAAATTATCGATTTACAAAATGATTTTTTAGGAGTAGAGCAACGTCGTTGGGTTTTAGCAAATAATACTACAATTCCTATTATTAAAAGTCAGCAGGTTTCTACAGGAATTCGGTACAATAAAAACAAGTTTTTGATTAGTGCTGAAGCGTATATTAAAAATGTTGATGATATTACTGCCAGAAGTCAAGGGTTTCAAAATCAATTTCAATTTGTAAATGCTATTGGTAATTATCAAGTAAAAGGTCTAGATTTTTTAATTAATAAAAAAATTGAAAACATTAGTGCTTGGTTGAGTTATTCTTACAGTGAAAATGACTATACTTTTGATGATTTAAATAATGGAAACCCATTTCCTAATAATGTAGACACTAAACATACTGTTACGTTTGCTGGCGCCTACACATTTAACAAGTTAAAGCTTGCATTAGGTTTAAATTGGAGGCGTGGAAGACCTATTACAGAACCTAACACACAAACTCCTATAACAGAAGATGGTTCTCAAATTAATTTTAACAGTCCAAATAGCAGCAATACACCAGATTATTTAAGAACTGATATTTCTGCAACTTATGATTTTAAAATAGGAAAAATAGGTAAAGCTACGTTAGGGGCTTCTCTCTGGAATATTTTAGATAGAGAAAATATAATTGATATTAACTATGAGCTCAATCCAGATGACTCTATTAATAGAGTTGAAACATTTTCACTTGGGTTTACTCCAAATTTTAGTTTTAGGGTAAAGTTTTAATGTTATTGAAGCATATCCACATTCCACAATATTCTTATCGGTTCTAAGGCAGTTCATTTTTTAAGTTTCATAAAAAAAATTAAATTCTACACATTACTTGTTACAAACACAAAATAACAAGTGTTTAATATACCTATAAATTAATGGTAATCAAATGGTTGAATTAAAAATACTTTTAATTACAAAAAAACTCAAATTTTAGGTAGGATATTTTAAACCTAAGGTGTTTAATTAATATAAAACAAACAAAAACAGCAATTATGAAAAAGTCTTATTTAATTAAAAAACTAAACTTTACTAAAGTTGTACTATTTGCATTTCTTACTTTCTTTTTAGCTTGTAATGATGAAGAGTCCCAAGTAGAAATAACTAATGAAATAGAAGACGAACAGGATTTACAAATTTTTAATCAATTCAAATCTGATTTTGAAAACTTTAACTTTGGAAACAATACCCCAACTTCATCTGTAAAAAATGCAGAAGCAACATCAACCGAAAATTCTAATCAATCAGGATTTGTAAGTGATTTATCCATAATTACAGGAGAATGGAATGTTATTGGAGTACGCCAAATAGGAGATAATACTGTTCAAAATACAGAAGAAATTATTACTGACGATCTATTATTTCCTGCTGCAAATAACTTACCTAATGCATCTAATATTTTTTTTGAAAATGATAGAATCATTTTAAGTAATGATGATTCAAAATTAAATTTTGGCATTGAAATTTTTACATTTGGAAACCTAGAAATCTCTGGGTTGTTTAATGTTGATTTAGGAAGCGATAAAGCTCGTAGTGAAAGGTCAAGAATTGTATTGTTCTCTCAATCTGATACTGTATTACAAATTGGACAAATATTTAATCGAAATAATAGAATTGTTTATACACTACAACAGAACGTTGATGGAGATAATCAAAACGATGACGATGAACAAGGTGACGATGACAATGGGGATGATCAAAATGATGACGATGAACAAGATGACGACGATAATGGAGATGATCAAAACGATGACGATGAACAAGATGACAACGATAATGGAGATGATCAAAACGATAACGATGAACAAGGTGACGACGATAATGGGGATG
>CAZECB010000209.1:0-4565 GCA_964510745.1 uncultured Flavobacteriaceae bacterium
ATACCTCCAAAAATCTTTGGATGTAATGTTTTTACACGACCTCCTAAAATAGAAGGGTATGAGGTGATTTCTTCTGCAGGAATAACATCAATTCCTAAATCATTAATAAATTTTTGTGTGCCTCCTGTAGAGTAAATAGTAACGCCTTGCTCATTTAATTTTTTAACAATAGGCTCTAAACCGTCTTTACTGAAAACTGAAATTAATGCAGATGTAATCGTCTTTGAATTGCTCATTATATGTGTTGAGTTTTAAAAGCGCAAAAATAGCACATTTAAAAGAAAAATGAAGTCTGGGATGAATTGAAAAACAACTATTTTTCAACCAAAAACAAGAGTTGTTAACAGTATTAAGGGAAATACTGACTATTATGAAATTCACTGCCTAAAAAATAATTAGTTCTTAAGTAGTAATAAAAACCTTATAAATTTTGCAGATCAAGTTGAGAAGCAACTTCTGAACAAATAAATTCTAAAAAACGTTCGTCTTTTTCAGTAAAAGAATCAATGGTGCTAGAATCAATATCTATCTGACCAATATTTTCGCCACCTACAAAAATAGGAACTACAATTTCAGATTTCACACTAATACTACACGATAAATAATTGTCTTGTGCATGAACATCTGGGACTACAAAATTTTCATTACTAACAGCCACTTGCCCACAAATACCTTTTCCAAAAGGAATGATGTCATGATCTGTAGGAGCACCGACATAAGGACCTAATTTTAATTCTTCTTTGTCTCCATTTCTAAAATAAAACCCAACCCAATTGTAGTAGTCTACATGAGCTTCTAAGAGTTCACAAATCTCAAGAAGCCGTTTTTCAACGGTTTCATTTGAATTTGAAACTATTTCGGTTATTTTTGGTTTTAGATTGTCTAATTGCATCTATTAAAAATTTTGATAAAAGTATTTAAAATTCAAAAAGAATACCAATAAATTATATGATTTTAAGAGATATAAAGACCATTTAATTTGAAGCAACTTTTTGTAAAATATAAGTCGGTAATTCAATTTATACTTACGTTTGTGTTGGTGTATGTAATATTGTCGATGCTTTACAAATTATATTTAAATTATTACGATGATTCTCCATATCCAGATTATATTACTAATTTAGTAGCCAGACAGAGTGAATATTTAATTGCTGTTACAGGTTATGACGCACAGTTATCACCACATCCTAATGAACCTTCAATAAAAATGATAGTCAATGGTAAATATATTGGCAGAATCATAGAAGGTTGTAACTCTATAAACGTACTTATACTTTTTGTGTCTTTTATAATTGCTTTTAAAGGGCGATGGAAAACAACCGTCTTATACTTATTTTCTGGTAGTGTTTTTATTTATACTGTCAATTTAATAAGAATTGCAATTTTGTCTATAGGTCTTTACGAATATCCAGAAAAAGAAGAATTGCTACATACTATTATATTTCCAATAATTATTTACGGAATCGTATTTTTGTTATGGATGTTTTGGGTGAATCGGTTTAAAACATTAAACGCAAAGCATGAATAAAATTACACGATATGGGTTAGTGTTCTTATTATTGGTGCTACTTGTATTAATTCGTTGGTATCAAAATGAACTGTTCTATGACCCATATATATCATTTTTTAAGAATGATTTTCTATATTTAGATGCTCCAAAAACAGATGTGTTTAAGTTGACTTTATTTACATCATTACGTTATGTTTTAAATACAATATTATCTTTAGGTATCATAAAATTACTTTTAAAAGAGAATACAATCGTGAGATTTTCTGCGCTGCTCTTTGGTATTGCTTATGTTATTCTTTTGATATTCTTCTTGTATTTTGTGTTATACCCAAAACAAGAAAATTATTATCTCCTTTTTAATATCAGGCGATTTTTAATTCAACCTGTCATTTTAATCGTTTTACTTCCTGCATTTTATTATTACAAGTTCAAACAATAAAGTGTTGAGTAGTCTATAAAGAGAAAGTGATATTTTCTGCTTTTTGTATCTTTGTTATGTGATAAGACAATTACTACATAAATTTTTTTCGGTAAGTTTAGCACTTTTAGTGTTATGTTCAACATTATCATTTACTGTCGAGAAACATTATTGTGGTCCTTTTTTAGTTGATGTTGCTGTTTTTAATCATGCTGAAAAGTGTGGTATGGATGTGATAAGTTCTACTGAAACTAGTAAAGAAGGCAAAAAAATGTCTTGCTGTAAAGATGAAGTAGAATTGCTTCAAAATCAAGATGAATTAAAAGTGCTTTCTTTTGAAGATTTGAGGTTTGAACAGCAACTTTTTATTACAACTTATGCATATGCTTACATTAATCTTTTTAACGGATTAGAGCATCAAACAAATTCTTTTTTAGAATACCCACCGCCACTTATTGTCAAGCAACGCTTCAAGCTTGATGAGGCTTATTTAATTTGATTTTTTATTGTTTTCTAATACCCATACCATTTAGGTATTGTTATTTGATTGCATATGAATATTATGTAATCAAAAAATAGTATATAATAATCAAAATAAATAATTAATGAAAACATATATAGGGTCGTTAATAGCGATACTAATTAGTGTAACTAGTTTAGCGCAGGGCCCTCCAATTACAATAGATAAAATTATTTTGTTAGGAAGTAATAGTTTTACAGCAAGAAGTTTAACAGAAGTCAGAAGCACTGACCGAGGTGATTTTGTGTACCTTCCCTTTAGTTTAAGTTATTTGCCTACTGCCAATACATCTGTAACTGTAGATATCCCACTTATTACATATGATTTTGAGTTTGGATCAAGCGGTAGTAGTTTAGCAGATATAAGATTAACTGGCAGGTATCAGTTTTATCAAAATAATAAAACAGGTAAAACATTTCGTACACTAGTAAAAACAGAGCAAACATTACCAACAGGTGAAACATTGGATTTGCTAGGATTGAGTACAGGATTATACCAAGGGTATTATGGTGTGTTAGCTGGGTACGAATCTTTGAAATTTGGAATAACTAGTGAACTAGGATATAATTGGATTCCAGATGGAACTCTAGATCATTTGAGGTATAAATTAGGCGTTGGACTCCCACTTTTAAAACCTCAGTTTCCTAATAAACAAATCAATCTGTATTTTGAATATATTAATTTATGGGTTTTTGAACGCGATTGGTATCAATTACTATATGCGCAAGGTATACAATATGCAGGAAAAAATTATACAATTGATATCTCTGCACAAATCCCTATTGTAAATGATGTAGATGAAGATAGAGCACTTCGATATTCCATTTTTTTAGGAGGGAGATACACGTTTTAAAACAATAATTAATACTATTAAAATAATAAAAATGAAAGCAAAAATGATATATATATTAATGATAAGCTTATTAAGCTTTTCAACTGTACAAGCACAAAAAGAACGTGATAATTTTGAAGTTCAAGTAGATGGATTAGGTTGCCCGTTCTGTGCTTACGGATTAGAAAAGAAATTTAAAGAATTTAAAGGGATCAAAAATGTAAAGATTGATATTGAAACAGGAGATTTTACATTCACATATCCTTCTGAAAAGAAATTAACACTTATACAGGTTGAAGAAAAAGTTATAAAAGCAGGATACAGTCCCATTACAATGAAAGTCACTAGAGCTAACGGAGAGATAAAGACAGCTAAAGGTAGAACAAAGGAAACTCCTTGAATATGTGTAAAAAAATAATAGGAACTTTTATCAAATTGAGCTTTGCTTTAATTGTTGTTGGTTGTAATTCTCCTAAAAAAGAAATACTAAAGCAATGGACGTTTCAAGAAACGATTAACTTAGAGGAAGTTAACCCGATTGGTATTGCTCTAAAAGGAGAAGAAATATGGCTGTCTGACGCTGATCATAATCGATTAGTTCAAATTAATGAAAAAGGAGTCATAATTACAACAATTGAAGGTTTTGATAGACCGATGCATATTGATGCTAATGAGACTGCAATTTATGTGCCTCAATATGGTTCAGATACAATAGCGGTTGTTAAAAAAGAAATTCAAAATGTATTGCCCATAGAAATAAAATTAGATGCTCCAGCAGGGATTTCTATTTATAAAAATGAAATGGCTATTGCTGATTTCTATAATAATCAGATTCATTATTTTAACGGTGGACAATGGAATAGTTTTGGAAGTGAAGGAAATGCTACTGGACAGTTTTATTATCCCACCGATGTGCAGATTACAAAAGATGAAATTTGGGTTGCAGATGCTTATAACCATCGTGTTCAGGTATTTGACAAACAAGGTAGTTTTTTAAAGGCTATTGCTTATAATCAAGGAATTAATGCAGCTACAGGAATTTATGTGTCCAACAAAGAAGTTTTTATAACAGATTTTGAAAATAATCGTATTTTAATTTTTGATCATCAAGGAGTTTTAAAACAAGAGCTAAAAGATAAAATTCATAAGCCTACAGATATGATTATAAGAGATGAAGTTTTATATACGCTTAATTATCGGAAAGGGACTTTAAATATATATTATTTAACTAGGCTCTAGACTAGAAGGTTTCATTTTTTTATAAATATATAATAATTACTATGAA
>CAZECB010000210.1:0-4540 GCA_964510745.1 uncultured Flavobacteriaceae bacterium
TTGTCGTCTGATAAGAACCACGCAGCTGAAGCACCCATGATAGCGCCTCCGACAATAACCACATCGTAGCTCGATTGTTTTGGAGCTTCTGTTTTATCGGTTAATAAAATAAGTTCTGTAATAGCTTCTTTTTGTCTAAAGTGTTTTACTAAATGATATGCATACTCATTAAGCGTTACTTTGCTTGGTGGATATGCTGTTACAATGGCTAATTTCATAATATCTTGATTTTAGTTTCAATACAAATTTGGGTATTAAATTCTTTTAAAACTGACAGATTTAGATGGAATGAGCTTTAGTGTAGATGAATGAACAAGAAGCTTAGATATACTTCTTTTTTGGTTGCAATTTATAATCAATCATAAAAAATACAACCTGTATAATTAATAATAGTATCATTGCTATAATTTGCATATTTACAACTTGTGCTAAACTATTATGAAACAAAATAACTAGAACCATTTGTAACATTCCGAAAATTCCTGAAAAAACAACGGGGATATATTTATCTAATGACAAATAGTAATACGCAAAGATATTTGAGATTGCAAATAAGCTAGTTGCTAAAGCATATTTCCATAATAATGGAGCAATCTCTAAATAGCTATTACCAAATAACATTGAAATCATTATTTCTGGAAAAAGCAAACAACCTAATACAATAGCAAAAGCTATTATTGCAATATAACTTATGTATTTAAATAAAATAGGTGCTGTTGATCGCCCTTCTTTTTTTAACTTTACTACAGTAGGCAATAACAACATTACAAACATCCAAGCCACAAAGTAAACAATACGTCCAATAAGTGCTAAGGAAGCATATAAGCCTGCTTCATAAGCTTCAAAATAGTGTTTTACTAAAAGGATGTCACTATTATTAATTATAATTTGAGTGAGTTCGTAAAATGCCGTAATTATAAAAAAGTGTTGTACTTGTTTTTTCTTTACTAAGCTAATTACTTGAGTTTTCTTAAAACGAATTCTTTTTAATTTAAACGGCAGTAATCCAAAGCCAAATGATATTAAGATACCTAATGAAATAAGTGTAGACGATTGAACTTTAAACAGGATAATTAAACTTAAAGTAATTAACAAACGACTCAACATCTCAGATTGATAGGTTATAGATAATGATTTAAATTTTGACTTCCCTTGAAAGACACCTCTATTCACACTCATTAAAAAGTATAAAGGCACACCGATGCCAAAAATGACAAACATACTTGAGGTAGATGTTTTGAATAGTATTTGTAATTGAGGTGCAAATACAATAATCAAGATTCCTAAAATGATTCCAATAGTTAGCGCATTTTTATAAATTTTGGAGATAAAGTTTGTAAATACATTGGTTTCAAACAGCGCTGAAAATTTTGCGGTCACCAATTGAAATGTCATTGCTATAAATGATAATACTAATAAAAATGTTATTAAAACTGCTGCATCTGCAAATTGCTCTGGACCTAAAATACGCCCAAGAAAAAGGTTGTACGCATAATTACCCCCATTAACCATTAATGCACTAAGCATAAATAATTGCTCAGGAGACAACCTTTTTTTGAATGTATTAATTACAGTAACCATTTTTTATTTTTCTAGTTTATCTGATTTAATTGCTTACCACCTAAAACAAATAGTTTTTTACTTCTTTTTTTAGCTTTTTTAGAAATAAACCGCATTACACTTAATGCTCTAGCATCCATTTCTTTTACTTGTTTGAGGCAAATTACTATCTCATAATATTGATCTAATAATGTGTTAAAGTAATCAGCTACTTGTTTTGTATTTTCTCTTACAAAGTGTCCGTGAATTTCAAAAACACCTTTATTATTTATAATATTAAGTTCCATAATAAATTAGATTTAGGCGATGTGTTAATTATGCTGCGTTATGGTACATAAAATCATCATATATTTCTTTACATCCATAGCCTACAATAGAAAAATCTTGTTTTTTTAGAAACGCATTAATGTACAATGCCCTTAAAGCTTTCATACCATTAGCATCAATTTCTGTAACATTGTCAATATCTATTACTAAGCTTCCGTATGTATTTAAAATTTGCTCAAAATGAGATTTGAATGAATTTACTGTTGCTGCATTAATATTTCCTTTAACACAGAATTTTCCGTTTTTTTCTTTAATTAATAGTGCCATAATTTTAGTTTTTAATCGTTAATACTTATTGTTTCTGTTACAAATATCATTTTAAGGTTTGATTAATTCGGTTAAATTTCGTTCAGATGCAATTTACTGTAGACGAGTTATAGGAATTTTTAGATTGTATTGATTAACTTGCAGAGACACAAAACCAATTATGCCCTTCAAGTATTTTACATTTATTTTCTTATTAATTATTTCTACTTTTGGATATGCTCAAAATATGCAGGAAGGATATACATATCTTGAATCAGGTAATTATAAAGCTGCTGAAACTTATTTTGAAACTATTTTAAAAAGTTATCCAGATAACAAAACTGCTAAATTATGCTACGGAAGAGCAGTTGGTCTTAAAGGTGATTCAAAAAAAGCAATTGTTTTATTTACAGAATTACTAGAAGTGTACCCTGAAGATTTTGAAATTAAGTTAAACTACGGCGAAGCCTTACTTTGGAATAAAAATTTTGATACTGCTAAAGCTTATTATGAAGATCTGGTATTAGAAGATAATCAAAGTTTTCCTGCACTATTAGGCTATGCTAATACACTCTCTAATTTAAAGTTATTCGATAAAGCATTAAATTATGTCAATAAGGCTTTAAATATTTCTTCAGGCAATCAAAATGCATTAATCTCTAAAAAATACATTCATTTAGGATATGCTAATCAACACATACAAAACCAAAAGTATGTTGAAGCAGAATCTCTTTTAAACGAAAACCTTACTCTATTTAAAAACGATAAAGAGACCTTACTCAACTTAGCAAACTTATATTTAATTTCTAATGATCTAGAAAAAGCAACAGCTATTTACGAAACTATTGCTCAAAAACAAGAAGATACAGTAATTTCATTAAATGGGTTAGCATTAATATCTCATTTAAAAGCAAAAGAAAAGCAGGCGTTAAAAATAAGTCAACAAGCTTATGATATGATTACAGAGCTGAAAGATGAAACAGTTATAAATCAAACTAAAGAACGTTACATTCAAGCATTAATTTGGAATAAAAAATATAAGCAAGCTAACCTCTTAATAGATGAACTAATTTCCGAAATGCCAAACGAAAATTGGGTATTAGCATTAAGGGCTACACTAAACATTTACAAAAGTAATTTTAAACAAAGTTTAGCTGATTATAATATCATTTTAAAAAATGATCCTACCTCATTTGATGGGAATTTAGGCAAAGCAAATACATTAAAAGCATTAGGTTTGTATACTGATGCCTACACATCTGCTCATACTACCTTATCCTTTTATAACAACCAAAAGGACGCTGTGAACTTTATAAAAATATTAAACACAAGTTTTACGCCTTATTTAGATACTAAATCAGCTTATTCTTTTGATAATGGAGATAATAATGCATTTTCCGTTAAAACTTATGTAGAAATCCCTTTAAATACTAGGTTTAGGTTATTAGCAGATTACAATTACAGAACAACCAACAACTCTAACACTAATAATGAAGCTACCGCAAATAATGCATTGGCTGGGTTTTCCTATGCGGTATTATCTAATTTTACATTTAAAAGTAGTTTAGGAATCACTTCTGTCAAAGCAGAAACTAATAATTACACACAATTTCTTACAGACATTGCTTTAAACATTACACCTTTTAAACTACAAACTTTAGATATTGGTTATAAGCGGGAAGTTCAAAATTTTAATGCTGATTTATTAGATCTCGAAATTGTTCAGAATAACATTTATGCCAATTATAATATTAATACAAACTTTAATTTAGGATGGTTTACACAGTATTATTATACCTTTCAAAATGATGACAATACACGTAACTTACTATTTACATCATTGTATTATACTATTTTAAATAAACCTATTTTAAAAACCGGTATTAATTATCAGTATATAACTTTTAAAGATCAAGTTCCTAATATCTATTTCAGCCCTGAACAATTTAATGCTACTGAAGTATTTATAAATCTTATTAAAGATGAAGTCACAACTAAAACAAAAACTTGGTTTTATGAGTTAACAGCGGCTACTGGGCTTCAATTTATTGAAGATAATAGTCAACAAGGTACATTTAGATTTCAAGGTAAACTAGGTTATAAAATATCAGATAGATCACTTATTAATTTATATGGCTCATACAGTAATATAGCATCTACCACAGCAGCAGGATTTACATTTTCTGAAATTGGACTACGTTTTAAATGGTATCTCTCTAATATCATTTGAAATTACCGTAATAAAACATCATCATTTTCTTTTACAGTAATTTCAAACAACAATTGGTATAATTCTCCAATTTTCATAAAAAAGAAAGAGCAATAAATAAATTTATCACCCTTTCAAAAAAAACCAACTTACTTACTCGCTATTTTATTATAAATGTTCCTGAATACCTATTGTCTA
>CAZECB010000211.1:0-4513 GCA_964510745.1 uncultured Flavobacteriaceae bacterium
ATTCATTACCAATTGAAAATTGTTCATTGCCCATTGTTAATTGTTCATTGCCCATTGTTAATTGTTCATTGCCAATTGCTAATTGTATCCTAACAATAGCAGGTTTTGATCCTTCAGGAGGCGCAGGATTAGTATCTGATGTTAAAACATTTGAAGCTCATAATTTATACGGCTTATCGGTTTGTACGGCAATTACAGTTCAGAATGATATAGAATTTAAATTATGTAAATGGGTGGATGAAGAATTAATTCTGTCACAAATTGATGTTCTTTTTAAACGCTTTAAAATTAATGTTGTTAAGATTGGAATTGTTGAAAATTGGGAGCGATTGAATAGTATCTTGAAAAAATTATATCAACTGAATGTTGAGATAAAAATCATTTTAGATCCTGTATTAAAATCTAGTAGTGGTTTTGATTTTCATTCAAAAGATAACTTTTCAACTTTTGAAGAGGTATTGAAACACGTATATGAAATAACACCTAATTACGATGAGGTTAAACAACTATATCCTTTAAAATCTATTGAAGAGACTATAACACATTTATGCACGTACACCAATGTGTATTTTAAAGGAGGACATCGCCCAGATAAAAAAGGTTGGGATGAATTATTTTATGACAAGATTGTACAGGTTTCTATTCCTCCTCATCAAGATAAAATTTATGAAAAACATGGCAGTGGTTGTGTGTTGTCATCAGCTTTAGCATCTAATATAAACTTAGGCTATTCAATTGAAGATGCCTCGAAAAATGCTAAATTATATACTGAGGCATTTTTGTGTAGTCACAAAAGTATGTTGGGGAACCATAAGCATCTAATTACAAATTAAAAAATGATTATTCCGAAGTTACATTATATATCACAAGGAAGTAGCCCAAAAGAGCATTTGAATCATATTCAAAACGCGTGTACTTCTGGAGCTGAATTAGTGCAATTGCGTTTAAAAGATATTTCAGAAAAAAAGATTTTAAAAATAGCAAAAGAAGTCAGAGAGATTACAGCACATTTTCAAACGAGATTGATTATTAATGATCATTATAAAATAGCAAAAGAAGTTAAAGCAGATGGCGTTCATTTAGGAAAAACAGATACTTCTCCTGCTTTAGCTAGAAAGCATTTATATGAGTGGCAAATGATAGGCGGAACAGCAAATACCCTTGAAGATTGTGAAAACTTAATAGCGAATGACATCGATTATATAGGTTTAGGTCCTTTTAGGTTTACAACAACAAAAACTAATTTAAGTCCTGTTTTAGGTTTAAATGGTTATACGTCTATAGTAGAAAATTTAAAAACTAAAACTCCAATTATTGGTATTGGGGGAATAACAATTGAAGATGTTTCAGAGATATTAAAAACAGGAATATCAGGAATTGCTGTTTCAGGAGAAATCACTCGTGATTTTAATAGTATAAAAACATTTAATCAATTATTAAACGCATCTTCAACAGAAGAACAACGATATACATTTAATAAAAATGAATGATAATTTAAAAATAGCAGATAAAACGTTTACATCACGGTTATTTACCGGAACAGGAAAGTTTAGCAGTTCACAGCATATGCGTGAGGCTATTTTGGCTTCAAAAAGTGAATTAGTAACCGTAGCTTTAAAACGTGTTGAGGTTGAAAATGAATCTGATGATATGTTAGTACATTTAAAAGAGCAGCATATTAATTTATTGCCTAATACCTCTGGAGTACGAACTGCAAAAGAAGCTGTTTTTGCAGCACAATTGGCAAGAGAAGCTTTAAAAACAAATTGGATCAAGTTAGAGATTCATCCAGATCCTAAATATTTACTTCCAGACCCTATTGAAACGCTAAAAGCTGCCGAAGAATTGGTAAAACTCGGGTTTGTAGTGATGCCGTATATTCATGCAGACCCTGTGTTATGTAAGCGTTTAGAAGATATTGGTGTACAATGTGTCATGCCATTAGGAGCCCCTATTGGTAGCAATAAAGGCATCAAAACCTTAGAGTTTTTAGAAATTATTATTGAACAAAGTAATGTGCCTGTTGTTGTTGATGCAGGTATTGGGGCGCCATCTCACGCAGCTTTTGCAATGGAGCTAGGAGCAGATGCAGTTTTAGTAAATACAGCAATTGCAGTATCAAAGCACCCTATAGAAATGGCAACATCTTTTAAAATGGCTGTTGAAGCTGGACGTATGGCATATAATGCAAAATTGGCTCTAGTAAAACAACATGCAGAAGCGAGTAGCCCTTTAACCTCTTTTTTAAATGAGTAGTTTTAAAAATACATTTGATTTATACGATTGGGATACACTTGAAAAAGAAATCTACACTATATCTTCTGATGATGTAAAGCGAGTGCTTGCAAAAGATAAAATAGATTTAGAAGATTTTAAAACATTAATATCCCCTGCCGCCAAACCTTTTATTGAACAAATGGCGCAACGCAGTAATCAATTGACCAAAAAACGTTTTGGAAATACTATACAAATGTATGCGCCGATGTATTTGTCTAACGAATGTCAAAATATTTGTACCTATTGCGGCTTTAGTATGACCAATAAAATTGCGCGTAGAACATTAAAAGACGAAGAGATTTTAAAGGAAGTTGAATTTTTAAAATCCAAGGGCTATGATCATATTTTATTAGTGACTGGTGAAGCTAATAAAACAGTAGGTGTATCTTATATCAAAAATGCTATTGCACTGATCAGAAACCACTTTTCTAATATTAGTATTGAAGTACAACCCTTGGATCAAGAGGATTATGAATTACTAATTGAAGCAGGTTTATATGCCGTATTAGTATATCAAGAAACCTACCATAAAGCAACTTATAAAATACATCACCCTAAAGGGAAAAAATCTAATTTTGATTACCGATTAGATACTCCAGACCGATTAGGCAAAGCTGGGGTTCATAAAATAGGACTAGGTGCTTTGTTTGGTTTAGAAGATTGGCGTGTAGATAGTTTTTATACAGCATTGCATTTAAAATATCTTCAAAAAACCTATTGGAAAACCAAGTATTCCATTTCATTTCCAAGATTAAGACCTCATCAAGGTGATGTGCAACCAAAGGTTGAAATGACAGATTCAGATTTAGTACAACTCATTTGTGCCTATCGTTTGTTAGATGAAGATGTTGAGCTATCTATGTCTACCAGAGAAAATGAAGCGTTTAGAAACCATATTATTCATTTAGGAATCACTTCTATTAGTGCTGAATCTAAAACAAACCCAGGAGGGTATAGTGTAGAGCCACAATCGCTAGAACAATTTGAAATTTCTGATGAACGTTCTACTGAAGCCATTAAAGAGATGATTACCTCGCAAGGCTATGAAGTTGTATGGAAAGACTGGGATAAAAACTACTGAGAATGTAAATTTAATATAATGATTTTGTTATTTTACTAAATATCAAGTAATTATTTGTATCATGTCAGGTTGCCCCGATAGCTATCGGGAGCAGTCGAAACCTAATTGAGTTTCTGATTTTCTTCACTGAAACTCACATTCAATCAAAAACAAAAGTACCTTTAATTCGAAATAAAAAGTGTACTTCCTTCTTGTTGCACCCTGTAATTAATTAATGTACACTGTAATGAAGGATCATTTAAAGCTTCTCCTGTAGCTAGACTATACATATTTTCATCTTCACAGCTATTAACAGCAGTTAAACCACCTACAATACTTAATCTAGAACAAGATTCTAACGGACGATTAGGATCTGCAGCATCCCAAGCCATAAAAGCAACCCCTGTGTTACTGACGATGAGACCTCCATTACCTATACCAGGAATCAGAACAGAATTACTAATAAATTGAAGCTGACTAAACTGAGGTAAATTTAAATTTATAGTTGTAGTAACATCTAAATTTCTAAGTAAAAAATTACAATTTGGGTCTATATTGTCATCACTATCACAAGAGATAATACATAAGCTTACACATAGTATAAAATATAGGTTTTTCATAGATTTCTTTTTCGGGTGCAATTTACAACAAAAAGCACTCTAAGTTAAAAGTTTTGTATATTTGCATACAAATCTCGTGCTTACGAGATTTTTTTATTCCGAACTAGTTTCGGAATCTTTTTATTATAATAATAAAATAATTAATGATCGACCCTCCAAAGATGACTTCTCTGGTAGATTTCAGCCCCATTGGCAAAATTGGTGAGGGCAGCTATTCATCGGTCTACAAGGTTAAGAGGATTGTGGACTCTAAGGTCTACGCTCTTAAGAAGGTACTTTTTTTAACACTCAGGTCAAGTTGCAGCATCTAACTCCCAAGGATATCAATAATGCGCTCAATTAGGCTAGAATTCTGGCCTCTATTGAATCTCCTTTTATTGTTCAGTACAAGTAGGTTTTTTATGATGAGGGGGCTCATGCGCTTTGTATCGTCATGGAGTGTGCTGGTACTTTATTTGTCGATTCAGATGGAGGAGACTTACAGAAGATCATCAACTAAAGGTTGACACTCGAGGACAAGCAGCTTTAGGAATCCAAAATATGGAAAGCGGCTGCT
>CAZECB010000212.1:0-4509 GCA_964510745.1 uncultured Flavobacteriaceae bacterium
AATAGCCTTTAGGGATATCCCAATATTCAATATTATAATAATATTTTAATAACGTTGTATTTAAAGCCTTAACAGCTTCTGGGTTGAAGAAATCTATAGATTTATCACCATAAGTATTAGTCTGAACAAAAGATTGTAGTTCAGGAGAACTTACAGTTAATTTTTGAAAATCGTAACGCTCCTTATGTTTACTTTGAGGATGCAATCCTGGTTTCTTTTTTGGATATGTTCTCTTTTGAGGCATTAGCTAATTTTATATAATTTAGGATTTACTATTTCAGAACTTATCACAAGCGTATCTCCTACTTTAATAGTTGACAACTCTTTTTCTGTTGATTTTATTTTAATAGTTTGTGGTGCTATAAATATTGTTACTTCAAGGCTATTAATTGCAATTACAATACCGGTTAACTTAACATTACTATCAATAGTTTTACCAACAAATACTTCAAGAGGGGCCCCTTGTTTAATAATTTGTCCATCTTCAATAACAATCATTCTATCTGATAATTTCATAACCTCTCCTATATCATGACTTACCAATATAGTAGTTAATCCATAAGTATTATGTGCTTTTAAAATATAGTCTTGTAATTTTATTCTAATAGCGTTATCTAAAGCTGATAAAGGTTCATCTAACAATAACAGTTTTGGTTGTTGCACTAAAGCTCTAGCTAAAGCAACACGTTGCTGTTGTCCTCCTGATAAAGTATTTGGTTTTCTATCTTGTAGTTCTTGTAATTCAATAATATCCATTAACTCAGAGATACTATTAGTTTTTTTATATTTTTCTCGTGCGAATTCTAAATTTTGACGTACCGTCATATTAGGAAACAGTCCATAATCTTGAAACACATAACCTAGTTGACGTTGTTGTGGTTTTAAATTAATCTTTTGTTCAGTATCAAACCAAACTTCATCATCTACAATAATTTTACCAGCATTAGGAAGCATTAAACCTGATAGCATTCGCAATATTGAGGTCTTTCCTACTCCTGAATTTCCATATAAGGTTACGAATTCACCTTTAGATATATTCAAATCTAAATTCAAATTTAAATCTCCTGAAACACCGTTTAGCGTCTTATGTAAATTCAATTTAATCATTTCCACCAACGTTTTAAATACCCTCCATTAATTAAATAAACCGTAAGTAAAATTATAAATGTTATTGCAAACAAAATAAGTGAATAATTATTAGCAGTGTCATAATTTAGAGCCTCTACTTCATCATAAATTGCTATAGAAGCCACTTTAGTTTTTTCAGGAATATTACCTCCTATCATTAAAACGACACCAAACTCACCAATTGTATGTGCAAATGCTAATACAATACCTGTAAGTATTGAAGGTTTTATATTTGGTAATAATATTCTTTTTAATGTAGTGAGTTTTGATTTTCCCATCACATAAGCTGCTTCTTTTAAGCTAGATGGTAAACTCGACAATCCAGATTGAATGGGATGTACCATAAAAGGTAAGCTGTATAAAATAGAAGCAATGACTAAGCCTCCAAAAGAGAATACTAATTTAATACCTAACCATTCATTTAACCAATTTCCGAAAGTGTTATTAGGACTAAATACTACTAAAAAATAAAAACCTAATACAGTTGGTGGCAATACTAAAGGCATACTGACTAAAGTCTCAATAATTGGTTTTAGTCGTGATCTTGAATTAGATAACCAGTATGCTAAAGGAATTGAAATAAGCAGTAATATCACGGTAGTAACTACTGCTAATTTAAATGTTAGTAATAAGGGTCCCCAATCCATAATGAATTATTCTTCGGCCGAATATCCGAATTTTTTCAATATTTCTTGTGCTTCTTTAGAAAATAAAAACTGATAAAACTCTTGAGCGTTTGAATTACCTTCTACTTCCTTTTTTATTAAAACTACACCTTGCCGAATTGGAGTATATAGATTTTTATCGATTATCAACCATTGTCCTTTATTTTTTAAACGTTCAGACAAAACAACAGACAGTGCCGTAAATCCCACTTCTGAAGATTTAGAAGTGATAAATTGGTTGACTTGAGAAAGACTTTCTCCATACACTAATTTAGATCGTAAGGAATCTAACAAACCGTATGATTCTAGTGTTTCTATAGCAGCTATTCCGTAAGGCGCTGTTTTTGAATTAGCAAGCGCTATATGCTTAATATTATCATTTAATAGCTTATTTAATGATGGTGCTTTAGGCAAATTGGTAGTCCATAGTACTAATTTACCAGAGGCATAAACTTCTGGAGGTTGTTCGGCAAATCCACTATTGTATATCTCATTAGGATATGTCATATTAGCTGACATAAATACATCATAAGGTGCGCCTTCTTTTATTTGTGCTGTTAATTTTCCTGAGGAACTAATTACTAATTCACATTGTATTCTGCTTTGCGCTTCAAATACTTCTATCAAAGGTTTCATTGCAAATTGCATATTAGCTGCTGTAGCAATGATAATTGTATTTGAAACTTCTTTTTTACAAGAAAAAAATGTAAGGCATACTAATAAAAGAATGAAATGTTTTTTAAAACGATTCATACCATCAAAGATCTTTAGAGTAGCGATTTACCATCGCTTCATGGGTTTCTATAGGTTGATTACCCCCTATTTGATCTTTAAGCATTTCTCCCATAGTTGGGAATGAGTTACGATCTATCTGTGATATTTCATTCCATAATTTAGAACGCATGAATGCTTTTGCACAGTGTAAAAAAGCTTCTTCAACTTTAACTAAAATACATACTTTAGGTGGGTTTTTTTCCTCTACAAAAATATTTAAATAAGTGTCTTTGGTAGTTATAGAAGCAGACCCATTAACTCGAAGTGTTTCATCAATACCAGGAATTAAAAACAACATCCCAATAGTCTTGGTTTCTATGATGTTTTTTAGACTATCAATACGATTATTACCCTTAGCATCAGGAATCACTAATGTATTTTCATCTACAACAGCAATAAACCCAGGCTGTCCTCCTCTAGGAGAAGCATCCATTTTATAGGATGCATTTGTAGTCGATATCACAACAAAGGGAGATGTATTTATAAAATTAATACAATGCTTATCTAATTGTGACTGCTGCTTATGTTTTGCTCTAAAACTAGGCAAACCATATAAAGTGTTGAGTTCCTCTATTGAATTTATAACACTCATTAATAATTAAAAAAGAAGATTAGTTATACTTAAATGATATTACTCTACAAAGTTAGCAATAATAGTTTTAACAGGAAGGATTGCTTTAGTATACTCTATACTCGGTCCTGCTACCCAAACCGTTTTATATGTCGCTTTTTTAGCAGCCTTTTCTGTGGCTTTCATTCCCATTGAAAAACGAATCATTTTCACCCACTTTTTTAATTTTCTATTTTTATTTAAAATAGATTCAATCCAAGTTTGTTTTGTTCCTATTTTTTGAACATATGGCGTATTAATTACCGTACATGGTGTCCCTGATATACGTTCAGTCATTACAATATCTTTTGCGCCATAATCAACACATGCTTGTTTATAATCATCAGTTACGCCTGCTTCTATAGAAGCAATAAATGGGCTACCTATAGAAACAGCTTCTGCACCATAATCAATCATTTTATCTATGTCTGCTTTACAACCAACGCCTCCAGCAGAAATTACAGGAATATTACAATTAGTAACTAATTCTTTTATCAAATTTTCTGGTGTTTCATTACCACGATGTCCTCCTGCTTCATTATTAACAGCAATAACAGCATCTGCTCCTAAACCTTCTATTTTTTGAGCAAAACGTAAATCTGTTACATCACAAAACACCTTAATACCTACTTTATGAGCTTGATTAATTGTTTCTTCTGGACTTCCTAGTGAAGTAATAATAAAATCAACTCCTTCCTCACAAAGTACCTCAAGTTGCCCTTTATATTTTAAGTTTGATTTGTTGACAATTAAATTAAAGCCAAATGATCCACCTTCAACTTTTGTTGCTTTTAATTCTTGAATTGCTGTTCTTAACTCTTCTAATGTTCTATAATTTAATGCTGGAATACATCCAGCAATTCCGCTCTTCATTGCTTCAATCACCATCGTCGTATTTGACACCAAAAACATAGGTGCTTGAATAATAGGATGTTTTATATTTAAGAGTTGTGTAAGTTTAGTAGCCATCTGTAAATGAATTTAAACAAATATAGTTAATAATTTATTATGCACGCATAGTTTTTTTAAAGACTTAGAAATCAATACAAAACTAGTATTGAACTATTCTTAATAATGAAACTAAAATTTAGCAGATTGATTCATTTCATTCGCAATGATGATGAAATAAAAAACGCAATCATTAAAATGATTGCGTTTTTTATTTCATAAGATCCTTAGGCTTCGCTCAGGATAAACGGTTCGTTCAATTTTCAATTTGAAAATTGACCCTCTTTTTACTTCACTTCTTCAAAGTCAACATCTTCAACATCGCTTCCTTCTTCTGCTGGTTGTCCTTGACTTGCGTCAGGACCAGCTTCTCCACCTTGTTGT
>CAZECB010000213.1:0-4489 GCA_964510745.1 uncultured Flavobacteriaceae bacterium
TGCAGTAATTTCAAATGATAAATGGTATTATACAAAAAACTGTATAAACAAAAAACGACTTATACTAAATTGATAAGTCGTTTTTTAACTACTACCATTTAAAAATTAAATGGTTAATGGGTATATTATCTAATATTCAAAACAAACTCCAAATTAAAGTCTGAATCACCATCTTCAGAAGTTGTAGTAGCTGTTTTGATATCTGGCTGGTGTTGTAATCTTACTGTAAAAGTTCTATCAATTAATGCATCAACAGCAGTAGTCCAAGAAGTGTTTAAACCTACTGGATACCCATTTTCGTCTTCATCGTTATATACTATTGCATCTGAAGCGGTATCAATATTTCCATTTCCTAGTGGGTTTGTAAAAGCACCATCCGAAAAAGAGAAGAAAAATTGGTGCTCATTATCTTCGTCTAATATTTCTTCACCAATATCTTCTGGATCATCAGCATCTAAATTATTAAATATTTCAAAAGTTAAGGTATATGATGTATTAGCTGCTAAAGTAATCTCATCTAAAATCACTAATGGCTGAGCTCCAATCCCATCAGGGTCTTGAGCTCTTGCTCTAACTACGTCTGTATTATCGCTATCATTTGTAAAAACAAGTGTTACATCAGTAATAACCTCTAAATCATTTTCTTCTGCTGGAGCATCGTCGTCGTCACTACAACTAGTAACACATATTGCTGCTTGTAAAGCCAATAGTGCACTTAAAATTCTAAAATTGTTTTTGATTGTTTTCATTTTATTTGATTTTTAATTATTAATGTTTACTTATGTTTTATTTTTATATTACTAATTATTTAAAAGAATAATTTATACCAAAAAGTAGGTTTGCACCTGGCTCATCAGCAAAATATCTTAACTGGTTTAAATAGTTTCTATACGATGTGTTTAGTACATTTTTAACAGAAATACGGGTACTCCAATTTTTTATTTTAGCCTCCCATGAAATATCTAACAAAAAATAACCCTCCGGTGCATCTGCAAAGTCAAAAATTTCATCATTAACATTAAGAGGTGTAGATCCGTCTATTAAATTTTCAGGTGGTATAGTCCGTGGGGCATCAAATTGTTTAAAAGTATAGCTTGGTTTAATGGCTATTTTTGAAGATTCAAATTTCCATAGTTTTTTTAAATTCCAACCCAATTCATAGTTTAATGATAAGGGAGGTTGATTAATTAAAGGCTCGTTTTCACTAACATTTCTCGACCATAAATAACTTAACCCCAAAGCCCCTGTAAGTTGTGAAGACCATTTCTTTTTCCAAGTATAATCTAACCCTACAAAAAAGGAATCGGCTTGATCAAAAATAAAACCTGGTGTTGCTCCTCTAATAGTTCCTAAAACTCCTATTGGCCTTTCAAATATAAAATTTTCGATATAATGAGAATAAAAAGTAAAAACGTGAGTATTGTTATTTTTATATATTTCTAATTCATTAGTAAATTTATAGCCTATTTCAGACTCAACATTGCTGTTATCAAGCTTAGTAACATTACTCGTACTAAATATCCCGTTTTCATCTGATTCAAAACGTAATAGTCCATAAGATATCCTAAACCCTGTTTGCCCAAAACTAAATAACTCAGCTACATTTGGCGTACGCCATGCAGTTGCTAAATTACTCCTAAACCTATTTCTATCGGTTAGTTTTCTTACATAACCAATAGATGCTGTTACGTTATTAAAATCATAATTATCGCTAAAAACATCCTTGTTCAACTCTCTTCCGCGTATGTCATTAGATTCATGATCAAATCGCACTCCTGCTTCTAATGTGTTTTTCCCAAAAGTTAAATTCTCAATAAAAAAAGCACTAAGTCGTGTAATGTTATAGTTAGGGATAAAAGGAGTGGTGTTAGTACCAGGGTTATTATCACTATTCTGACTAAATACTTGCGCTCCTATAAGTCCGTCTAATTTAAACCAATCGGGATGTTTCCATTCTAATTGATAATCTGAAGTATTCAAATCAAGATCAATAATTGGTAAATTTGCGTTTCTTCTCACATCAAATTCTTCACGCTGATTAAGTTGTTTTCCTCCTCTAAAAAGTAGTTTCCCTTTATCGGAATACTTCCAAGTAATTTCAGCTTTAGCAAAATGATGACTAGTTTCTTGATTAGGCTCATTAATATCGTACGAAAATGAGTCAACTACGAGTGGTCTTTCTGCATTAATTGCTCTTACAAAAGCAGGACCACTTTGTACAAAAGAGGATCTTAAAATCCCTAAATTTTGGTTTAAAAAACTATAATAAACTTTAAAATCAAAATCTCCTGAATTATACCGTGTTCCAAAACCAAATGATCTTTCTTCTTTCCCTGTATTGGTAAGGTTATAGTCTGGTGCCCTTCTGTCTCCTATTTTTGTATAATTTCCATTAATAAAATAACTCCACTTTTCGGTTCCCTTTCCAAGTTCAAAGTTTACATTCCCTCCCCTTCCATTAGTTTGAAAACTTATCCCCGCATCGCCATATAAAGATTCATTAAGATGTAAATGATTAGATTCTACAATAATTGCTCCTGCCAGTGCTTCAGGACCAAAACGTACGCCTGCAGCCCCTTTTACAATAGTAATTTTGTTAGCTGAGTTGATATCTATTTCAGGAGCATGACTTGATCCCCAATTTTGAAATCCGTGTTTTAAACCATTATTTAAAATTAAAACCCGATTACCAGATAAACCATGAATTATAGGTAATTGAATATTAGTTCCTGTAGCCTGAAAAGAAACTCCCTGTTCTTTTGAGATGGCTTCAGCTAAAGATTGTGTTATATCATTTTTAAGTACTGCTCTTTTTATAGATACCTGAGCAATAGTTTCCGTACCTTGCTCTTTTCCCTTTTCTGCTTCAATAACTACATTATTTAACTTAAAGACTTCCTGCTTTAAATAGATGTGTTGCGTTTCACTATTTTGATGGTGATGGTGGTTACAAACCGATTTACAATATCCTAAACATGAAATAATTAAAGTGTTATTTTCATCACATAAACCATCAATAGTAAAGCGCCCTTTTTCATCGGTAACGCCATACTTATCTTCTCCACTAACTTTAACATTAACATAAGAAATTGGGCTTTTAGTTTCTGCATCTAACACCTTCCCTTCTATTAAATAAGTACAAACTTTTTTTTGAGCACTGATTACTGTTATCTTAAAAAAAAGAAAAAACAATATTATAAACTGTGACTTCATAAACATTAAAAAATGCATTTTTATTATTTTCTTACTCTTTTTAAAATCACTCACAAATCACACATATTACTGACTTACAACAATATAAAACACACGAATTCATTTTAAAAATCAACCTCATTTATTACATTTTACCAATCACACAAACGCAACCGAGCTGCAAAGATATAGATAAAAATATATTAATGCAATTTGGTTGCGTTTATAGTTTTTTATTATATTTATCACTCATTATTTCAGTGAAAAATTATGTGTGATTTTGAAGTCTTATTACGTGATCGTGGTTTAAGAAAAACGGTTTTTAGAAAAGAATTACTTGAGTTATTCTACAAAACATCCTCATCATTAACTGCTGAAGAAATTAGAAATAAAATTGATACAACAAATGATAAGGTTACCATCTATAGGGCTCTTGATGCATTTGAAAAAAATGGACTAATACATCGCGTTCCTGATAAAAATAATTTAACGAGGTATGCTTTGTGCAAATCAGAATGCAGTTCACACCAACACACCCATAATCATGCGCATTTTATTTGCAATAATTGCAATGAAACATTTTGTATCAATGAAGTTGAAATTCCCGAAATCAAAATCTCAAAAAAGTTTCAAATTAAGAGTTCTAAACTTACATTAGAAGGTAATTGCTTTAACTGTACTATTACTTAAACTTTATTTTTAATTCCGTAAAGTATAAGCCTTAAAATAATTTTCTAAGAACAGAACCTCTCATACCAATTACAAGTTAAAATGTTTTTTTCTACCGTACTTTCAAAAGTCAAATGATAAATGGTATAAAAATCGCCTAGAAAATATTTTTTCCTAGGCGATTGATTATAGACTTTTATTAAAAACACTAACTATTACATACCATAATCTCAAAATTGAGATACAATTTATGTTATACGATTTATTGATGAAAATTTCGTGTTATCTCCTATCACTACGTCTTCTACGGTCTCTTCCTCCTCCAGAATTTCCTCTATCACGCTCGCCACCTTCACTACGGTTTCCTTTATAATTATCTCTGCCATTTCTATCTCCACCACTTCTACGACTTCCTTTAAATCCACCACGATTTCCTCCACCACGGCGACGATCTCCACCACCTCTTCTTCCACCTCCACGATTTTCAGAAATTTCAATATTAACACGTCTTCCCTCCAACGAAAAATCTTCAAAAGCGGCTAAAACAGCATCCTTATGTTCCTTTTCTGTATTAAAAAAAGAAAAATTATCTTTCACATCCACACGGCTTACGGCATCTCGACCTAAC
>CAZECB010000214.1:0-4458 GCA_964510745.1 uncultured Flavobacteriaceae bacterium
TTTGCATTCTAAGATAACCTGGTATTTCCTTGGCGGCGATACCTGGCATAATTTCTTCTTTTAATAATGTTTCGTAGGCTTTGGAATTTTCAAGTGTAGTGTAGCCGTGCCATATGCGTTGTATCATAACTTACGTTGTTTTTAATATAAATCGCTGTGCATTTTTATTTTAATACATAATAATATATTTTCTTCACGAAATTATATCAAATCTTTTTAATTTACCATATAACTAAGCTACAATATCATTTTAAGTTGTCACTGATAACTCTCCAAAACCAATAAGATCTCTTTTTTATAACTCCTGCTGATGGGCAATGCTTTATTAGTAATAGTAATATGCTCATTCGTAAAAGAGGTTATATTACTAATTGAAATAATGTAAGACCGGTGAATACGTAAAAATTGTGCTTTAGGTAGTTTTCCTTCAATGACACTAATAGTTTCACGAGTAGTAATAGTACGTTCTGCTAAATGAATTTTAATATAATCACTATAACTTTCAATATAAATAATGTCACTAAAATCAATTTTAATCATTTTGCGGTCAGATCTAATAAACATAAAATCTGTAGTTTCAGAAGTAATTAATTCTTGTTTTGGAGTAGATGCATACACATTAAAATAAGTATTGACAGCTTTTAAGAGGCGTTCAAAAGAAATGGGCTTAAGGAGATAATCAACCGCTTGTAATTCAAATCCATCTACAGCATATTCACGATAAGCAGTTGTAAATATCACTTTAATATGACTATTAATAGACTTCGCAAACGAGATCCCTGAAATTTCAGGCATATTAATATCTAAAAAAATGAGGTCAATAGTTTGCGTACTAATATGATTAAAAGCTTCCACTGCATTTTTACAGACAGCAATCACATTGATATGTTCAATTTTTGATAGATGTGTAGCAATCACTTCTCTTGCTACTGCTTCATCATCTACAATAATACAAGAAATCGTTTTAGACATGCTTAGTAGTATTTAGAATTAAATTAACTTCAAACATATTATTCTTAGTAGTGATTTCTAATTGATAATGATCTTTATAAAGTAACTCTAAACGTTTTTTGATGTTATCTAAACCAATACCTTGATTACTAGTTTCTAGAGCTCGTGCTTTATTTTTAATATTAAAATGAATGCTATTAATAGCACTTAAAATAATAATATCAATCTCTAATTTTTCATTTTCTATTTGCCCGTGCTTAAAACTATTTTCAACAAAAGGTAAAAATAGCATGGGAGTTATTTTATTGTGTTTAGATTGATGATCTTCAACTAAATTCACTTTTAATCGATCATTAAACCGGAGCTGTTCTAATGCTATATAATCTTTAATGTGATTGACCTCATCATTTAGATCAACAAAAGGTTTATCAATTTGATAAAGTAAATAGTCTAATAAATTAGATAACTTTAAAATCATTTCGGGAGTTTCATCAGCTTTCTTTAAAGCAAATCCATACATAGTATTAAGCGTATTAAATAAAAAATGTGGATGAATTTGCATTTTTAAGTAATTCAATTCATTTTCTTTTAATTTAAGTTGAGTTTCTAATATTTTAGTTTCTAACTTACTAGTTTTAGTTGTGTTTTTTAAATTGATTTTTAAAATTTTAAAAGCACTTACAATTATGGTTACTAAGTAAACACTTATAATCACAAAAAGAACATTTCTACTGATAGAACTAATATCACTATAATCAAAACGAATTAAATAAGTGAAACTGTAAAATATTGAAAAAAAGATGATATATGCAGAAATAATTAGTAAATACAAACTATAAATAGTAAACCTAAAATAACGTTTAGTAACTAAGTATTCAGGAATTAATTTATAAATAGAGACGTAAGTTGTTGCTATTGTTACTGGCATTAAGAATAATGAAAAATAAAATGAGCCACTATCATTCTTGCGGCCTACACTAAAAAGAAATGTAAAAAATATGAGAATTACAATCCAAAATAATAGATGTAAAACTCCTTGACTTAATTTTTTTAAAATGAATTGTTTAGTGAACATTTAGAGTAAATAGAGCTACAATAATACTATATTTTTGAATGAAGTTATGGTTTTATAGGCGAATGACAGTTTTGACACCAGTTTTAACAAAACGTTTAATCCTTAGTTAAACTGGTTGTTCGTCTCATTAACAAAAAAACAAAGAAGTAAAATTATAAGTTAGTATCAACATTAATATAAACCTAATATATATGAAGAATTATACTTTAACTTTAATTTGCTTTGTGTCTTTGTTTACTTACGGACAAGAGCCAAATTATAATCAATTAGATACTTTTTTAGAAGCACTTTACAAAAATGATAAAATGATGGGTAGTTTAGTAGTTTCAATAGATGGGGAAATTGAATATCAAAAATCTATAGGTGATTATTATATTTCAGAAGATGAGAAAAAACCATTAACCGAAATGTCTAAATATAGAATAGCATCTATTACCAAATGTTATACAGCTACAATGATTTTTCAATTGATTGACGAAGGTAAATTAAAATTGACAGATAAACTTTTAGATTATTATCCAGAAATACCAAATGCCAATAGTATTAAAATTTCTAATTTACTAGATCATAGTAGTGGAATATTTAATATTACAGAAGAAGAGACATTTGCTACTTGGCAATTTGAACCTTCAACTAAGGAAATGATGATTAATCGTATGAAAAAACATCCAGCAGTATTTCAACCAGGTGAAAAGTACTCATATAGTAATAGTAACTTTATTCTTTTGGGCTATATACTAGAAAAAATAGAGAAAACAACTTATGCTAAAGCACTTCAAAATCGAATAACTAACAAAATAGGGTTAAAAAACACTTATTATGGAGATGTTATAGATGTTAATAATAACGAAGTATATTCATATTATTACAAAGATGACGGCTCAACATATAAAGCACCAGAAGGTGATTTAAGTAACCCTGCAGGTGCAGGAGGAATTGTATCTACACCAAGCGATATAGTTAAGTTTTATGAAGCATTATTCTCTAATAAATTAATATCTAAAAAGAGTTTTGAGATTATGACAACCATAAATGAAGATTTTGGGAGCGGCATTTCTGGTGCAGAACGAAATGGACAACCTATTTTTGGTAATAATGGACGGATAGATGCTTTTAGATCTTTTGCAATGTACAACCCTAAAACTAAAACGGCAGTGGCATTAACTACAAATGCTTTAAATTATGGGATGATACCAATTCTTTTTAATGCATTTTCAGTTAGTGAAGGCAAAACAATAGAGCAACCTAATTTTGAAACCATAGAAATTAAATTAACGGAAGAAGAATTAAAAGTTTTTGAAGGTATTTATGAAAATAAAGAATTACCATTTAATATTTATATAGTTATTAAAGGGAATACATTAAAAGTTGGACAAGATATTAACACCCTTATTAAATTAGATGCTATTAAAAAGAATGAATTTGCTCTAGAAAAAATGGGCCTACATATAAAATTTAATATAAATAAACAAAATCTGATTTTCACTCAAGTAGGAAATCAATCAATTACATTTAAGAAAAAATAATAATTAAGATAGACTAAAAATTTAATCAAAAACAACACTAATTATGAATACACTATTATTAACAGCAAACCCATTTGTAGACCGTTTTATTGAAGGAGGTCCTTTTTTTATGACATTGATCTTGATTTGTTTGCTTCTATCTCTCTTTTTTATAATTGTAGGGTTTTTAAAGATAAAAACTGATAAAGCTAAATCTAAAAAAATGCTACGCTTAGCAAGCGATAGTGGTCTTTTAGGATTGACTATTGGATTTTTAGGATCTGTTATAGGATTAATTACAGCATTTGATTTTATTGAATCTGTAGGAAATGTAAACCCTGATGTTTTTGCAGGAGGACTTAAAGTATCTCTTTTAACAACAACATTTGGTTTAGTCACTTTTGTTATTGGCAGAATAGGAATTGTTATTTTAAGATGGATGATTAAAGAACAACACGATGAGGTTTCATGATATATTACCTTAACCTGATTTAACATTTTTAAAAGCATTTACTCATAAAGTAGATGCTTTTTTGTTTGTATAAATGTTAATATTTAATTTTTTTTCTAAAGTTTTACTCACTCAAAAGGTATTTTCACTAAGTTAGTAACTTAGTTGCCTCAATATCATTTTAAACCTACAAATGAATCTATTAGGTTTGATAAAAACTTTTATATTATGAAGACACAAAAATTAACGAACACATTAAGTTTAAAAAAAATGAATCGAATTGAATCTGTTTCTGAAAAGAGAAACAACAATGTATTGATCGCAATAAGTAGCATAATTATGATGGTAATCGTATGTAACCCTATATTTGGGCAAAATGCTTCTGTACAAGAATTGGCAACTCAAGTAGAAAATTCTAAAATTGTAAGCTATAAGAAAACGGTTTCAGTTTCAGGAAATGTGAGTGATGCTGATGG
>CAZECB010000215.1:0-4450 GCA_964510745.1 uncultured Flavobacteriaceae bacterium
CAGTAACAAGATCTGATGTTAGTGTAAACCCTGCAGATGATGGACGAGGCATTTCTAATGTATTAAGAATCGTATTTGCATCTACAAAAGCAAATCCTGCAGCTGTTGCGGCAGCTTCTATAGTTGCATTAAAACTAGTTGTAGCAGCTTGTATTTCTTGTTGCTCTGCAGGTGTTAATACAAAACGATCTGCTAGAGGTAATGTAATGCCTTGTGCAGAAAATTGTGCTGCTAAAGGTGCTGGTAAACCTGCTCCTGTTAAAAATGCTACTGTATCAGAGTCAACAGTTCCAATAATCCCAGCACTAGTTAATGTTAATAAATCATTTTCTGTAGTTTGCCTTGTTTGCCCATAGGTTTGACCTAATAAGCCTGCTACCATCGGTACAGCTTGTACTGGTAAACCTAAGCTTTGAACAAATGCTGCAAATTGAGGAGAACCTGCAAGCAAAGTAGCTAATGTTGTTGAAATATCTGCTAAATCTTCATCTACTATTACTACTGAACTTGCAGCAGTTTCAGAAAATACGATGGAACGTTCAGGCATTCCCAATCCTTCATATACTTGATTTAACATTCCAAAAATACCATTTAGTGTAGGGATTTGAGGGCCAAAATCTGGATTAGCCGGACTTAAAGGCGCAAATGGCACTGTTGTAAAAAATGGAATAGTAGTGACATCAGGAATATTTGCCATAACAGCTTGTGCTTCACTATCTGCTATAAAATTAACAATAGTATTAATTGAACTATCAAAAAGCCCTTGAGGTGTTATGCTACTTATAGTTTGGTCACCACCACTAGTAGCAAAACCTAATACATCATTATTCCCAATCCACAACGATACAAATGTCGGATTTTGCGCTATAGCGTCTTCTAGCATTGAAGCATTAGGATTAGAAGCCATTCTTATAAAATAAGGGTTAGCACTTATAGGATTGGTTTGTAAACCAGCAGGATTGCCGAGCCCATTGAAAACAACTTGAAAACTCGTAGCACCAGGAACCCCCATATTATTAAATGGCCCTGTAGGATTATTTAGTAATATATCTGTTGTTGGTACAGCTGAGGGAACTAATGATTGTAAAGATGTTGGTCCTGACCCATCAAAAACTAACCTAGGATTAAAACCTGGTAATGGATTGCCACCAATTAAAAGCCCTCCAATATTATCGTTTGTTAATGGTTGTGTAAATAGACCTCCACCTACCAAAGCAAAACGTTGTGCTAATAAGTTTGGAAATGAATTCGTTTGTCCAGCTTGAAATAATGCATTATCTGTAAAACCAGCGGTTAATGAATTACCAATAGATACGAAGTTTGAAAAATCTGCAGTTCCAGCAGTTAACTCTGGAATAGGATCAATTTGAGTGTTGTCATCATCATCACTACAAGCTGTAAAAGTTGCAATAAGAAGACCCAACCATATATATTTTGTTTTCATAATTATATTCTTTTTCATTATTATAAGTTATTAATAGTCCAAGAGATAAAAAATTGTGATCCAATTAAACCTGTTCCAAAAGCAGTGAAATATTCATCTCCTAATAAATTTGTTGCACCAGCTTTAATTGTAGATTTTAAACTAGGTAACCTATAATTAATTTGTGCATCAATGGTTTGATATGCAGGGACATTTCCATCAGCAAAAGGTGCTTGCCAGAAATAGTTGTCACTCCATCTCCAAGCCACATTAAAACCAAAGTTTTTAAATAAATCAGTATGACCAAAAGATGCTTTTACTTTATGCTGTGCCGTATTAAACCCAGGCCTGAAATCTGGATCAGCAGCTTCATCAAATTCAAAATCTGATAATGTATAGTTAATTCCTGCATCAAAACCTCCAAATACTCTTGCATTAACGCTAGCAGTTAATCCATAGGATTCTATATCTACATCAGAATTAGTAGTAACTTGAAATACTTGAGTGTCACCATTAATTAAATCTTGAATTCCACTTTCATCAAATACTGAACCTAATAGAGGTGCAATTACGTTTTCAGTTGCTATAAAATCATCATAACTACTGTAATAACCACTTACGTCTACCGTTACTTTCTTGTCAAATAATTGACCTCTGTAGCCTACTTCAAATGAAGTTACTTGTTCTGGTTCTACTTCATCAGGATTGGCTATTTGTAATAATGCTGGATTTCCAGTAGCTGCAAAAGCAGCTGCAGAACTAGCAGAGTATGAATTTGTATTAGCGAGACTTCCATTAAACTCTATAGTTTCAGAGTTATTAATAGCTTGACCAGCAGCGCTTAAGTTTGCAGTTCTTACAAATCGCTCAGCATTCCCTTCTGCTGTACCTACTAAAATAGCAGCACCTACATCTAAACCAATAAATAAATTTTGATTGGTAGGATTTCTAAATCCTGTTTGTACAGATGCTCTTAAATTATGATTTCTTTTTTCTCCTAGCGTGTAACCTACAGAAAAGCGTGGTGATGCAAACCCATCAAATAACTCATTTTTATCATAACGAACAGATCCTGTTAATTTTAACCGATCATCTAAAAGTTGTTTTTGTATTTGTGTGTAAATACCTATTTCATTAAAAATAATTGGGCCATCAAAATCAGTAAAAATAGTTCCGTTAGAATTTAAATTATATTCTCTAAACGATCCACCAACTTGAATATCTGCAAAATTGCTAGTTAAATGTGAAAAATTATAGTTAACATCTGCATGATATAGTTTTGTTTCATCTTGAAACCTTGAACCTGTTTGTAAATCTGGATCTGCAATTACACGATCAAAAACTTCTTGAAACTCAGGGGTTCCAGGGATTAATCGACCTTCGTCAGCAGCAGCTCTACCTGCTATTTCTGCTTGTTCTGGAGTTTGACCTTGAAGCGTAGCACCAGCAAATGCAGCAATATAATCACCAAACCAATCAGCATCAGATTTCCATGCTCTATTAATATTAATTCCTGTAAAACGTGTATCATATGAATCTCCCGCATCTTCAGCAGTCACATAACCACGAACAAAGAAATTATCGTTTTTTACTTCTATTTTATGTTGTTGTAAAAAGAAATCATTCAATTGATTTCTATTAGTGGCTTGAAAAATTGTGGATCCTAAACCAACACGGCCATTATATTCAATCTGAAAGTCATTTGCAAAAGGACGATATGCTAAAGTCCAATCTGCTTTAGTGCTTTCTGCATTGTAATCTGTTAGATCTTCTTCAGCATACCCCGTTCTACTCACTTCTATATCTGGAATGATTCCTAGTCCAGAAGCATCTCTAATATTTGTAGACACTTCATCACCATAAATATTTAACCCATCAAAATTGGTGTTTGTTTCTCTTGTACCTCCAGGAGTATCTTGATCTTCCTCACTAACAGCAAACCAATCAGTTCCTCTTAAATAAGAGAAATTCACTTTAGCAGCAAACTTATCACTAAATTTATAAGCTGCTTTAAATCCGAAATCATAATAGTCGTTATCACCAGCTGCATCTTGTGATGTAAGTCCAGTTCTAGCATAAGCTTTAATACCTTGTTCATCAAATGGGCTTTTGCTTTGTAAAAATAAGATTCCATTAAATGCATTTGCACCATATAATGCAGATGATGCTCCTGGAAGTAGTTCTACACTTTTAACATCAAGTTCAGAAATACCTAATAAATTCCCTAATACAAAGTTTAATGCTGGAGATGAGTTATCTGCTCCATCTACCAATTGTACAAATCTTGCATTATTGAAGTCAGCAAAACCTCTAGTGTTAACTTGTTTAAATGTTAAACTCCCAGTATTAAGATCTACACCTTTAAGGTTTTCTAATCCGTTATAAAAATCTGCAGAAGCTGTGTTTTTAATTTCTTTAATTCCGAAGCGCTCTATAGAAACAGGCGATTCAAAAACACGTTCAGGTGTTCTTGAAGCAGATATTACAATTTCATCTAACTCATTTCCTTCTTTTAATTGAAAATCTAAAGTTTGATCATTTGAAGTCACTTGTTGCTCTAAAGTTTCAAACCCAACACTGCTGACCCTAATTGTAAATGGAGGTGCTAAATCTGTTTTTAAAATGTAGTTTCCATCAAAATCACTTACGACTCCTGTAGTAGTACCTACTATTAATACGTTTGCTCCAAGTAAAGGTACACCATTGTTATCTGTGACTTTACCTTTAATTGTTGTCTGTGCGAATGAAAATGCAGTAAACAACAATAAAAAAAGTTTAATAAATGTTCTCATTTTTTAGGTTTAGTTAAAATATAGTATGGCAATATATATAAATATACGACATAACAATTACAAAACAAGAAAAAATTATGCGCGCATAGTATGTTTTAACAAATAAAAATTGAAAAAAAGTATTTAGATTTAATAAAAATGAATTATTCTACTGTAACAGATTTTGCTAAGTTTCTAGGTTGATCTACATTTTTATTTAGCATCACCGCAATATGATATGATAATAATTGTAAAG
>CAZECB010000216.1:0-4425 GCA_964510745.1 uncultured Flavobacteriaceae bacterium
TATTAGTATATACTTACTTGAAAAAAGCACAAAATATTTCATTTTTTTTTAGTTGACTAAATATTATTAATGAGAAAGCGAGAAGAAAAATTAATATATTGCATTTACAAAACACCAGAACAACTGAAGCGCATACATTCCGAAAAACTAAAAGGCATCGGTAAAAAACGATAGAAAATAACGCATATATATCATATAATCAGTTGATTAAACGAAGTTAAGGTGTATTTGCGAAGTCGCTAATTTTTTAAATTTGACGACTTACAATAAAAAATATAAATAGTAAAATTTAAAAATCTGACTTATATTTAATCTGAAATTATTTTTTTAATTTACACGATACGAGCCATATACAAGACTATTGTCAGTAATATTGATCTGTTCTGAATAAAGGCTACATAATTTTAAACATTATTTACAAAAATGACAAAATAATTAGATGTTACTGTGAATCTTTCAAACTAAAAAACAAGGAAATCTATTCGTTTAACCCATAAATAGATACTTTTTGTTGTTTTCCTTTTAATGAAATACTACCTATTGCTTTAGAGTTATACAAGTCATTAAGTTGAAGGGATTCTAACAAACTCTCAGAAATTAATAAAGATTCAGAATACGTATTACATTGGGCTTGAACTCTAGCAGTGGTATTAATAACATCACCATGAAATGCTAGTTCTTTTTTTACTGTGCCTACTTCGGCAACCATTAGTTTTCCGCCATGAAGTCCTGCTTTAAATATTGGAACAGTTGCATATCTATTATGGTAGTAACTATTTCGTTTTAACAATTGTTTTTGAAATGCAAAAAATAATTTAACACATCTACTCTTTTTGATGCCTTTGGTGTATTTCCATGTTAATACCGCTTCATCTCCTACATATTGATAAACCTCTGCATCGTACTTATTAAGTATTTTATTTAAATCTAAAAAACAATCTTGTATAAACTGACTGTATGTATAATGTCCTAATTGTTCTGCAATCTGAGTAGAATTTTTTAAATCTAAAAACATAAATATGCGATGCTCCTCTTTAGGTTTTCTATACTTTCCTAGCAGCATATTTATAAACACGCCTTTTCCAAATTTTACGTTTGCAATTTTTATAAATGAGAATATTAAAGAGCTTATAAAAAAATACAATGTTGTTGCCCAAAATACTTTGGTTTTAAACCACCAATATTTACTATCATTAGCTAAGGGTGTATCCATTAAATATTCTACATAATCAAACGCAAATGAAGCTGTAAAAATTAATACAATACCATATAATATGATTTTAAATAGAAGTGTTTCCCATAATGCCAATTTATTGGCAATAAACTTATCAAAAAAGAATTCTATGATTGCGTAAGCAAACCCTACTATAATACCTGTAAAAACAGGAACATCAAGCCACTGAAGTACGGAGTCAGCAGCATTTAAAGGAATAACTCCAATATATTCTTCATTAAATCCATAATATCTGAAAATAGCAAATACCGTAAACGCTACAATCCAAAATAAGATAGATTGGATTAGTAAAATCAAAAATTGTTTTAAATGCCTATTCACTAAAAAGACAATAATTAAGTTTTCTGTTTCTTTTTTCTAGCGGCAGGAAAAAGTACATTATTTAAAATAAGACGGTATCCTGGTGATGTTGGGTGTAAATCGAGTTCTGTTTTAGGGTCACCAACGCGATGTGTATAGTCTTCTGGGTCATGACCGCCATAAAACGTAAAGAATCCTTTGCCTTTAATACCATGAATATAACGTGCTTCTCCATTGGTTTTATTTTCTCCCATTACTAACACATTTGATTTGATTTCATCACGTTTAAAAGATGTCGTTTGTCCCATAAATCCTTTTACTAAAGCCGTATGATTTTGAACTAACATGGTTGGTATTGGGTCCCATTTTGCAGAAAAATCCATCAATGAGAAATAGTCTGTTGTTTTAGGAATTCTGCGTTTTCTTGTCATATCTATAGAAGAGAACTCATAAACATTTGGGCTTCGTTCTAAAATATAATCTGTAAAAGCAAATGTTTTATTAAAATCTACTTTGTTTTGGTAATTGGCATCACTTCCGTCTCCATCAAACATAGGCTCACAAATATCTATTCCTTCTGCTGATAATGCAATATCAAAGCTATCTGTAGCACTACACATAGCAAACATAAATCCGCCACCAACTACATAATCTCTAATTTTAAGAGCGACATCAAGCTTCTCTTCTGATACTTTATTGTATCCTAATTTAGCAGCTAAATTTTCTGCGGCTTTTTTTTCTTCAATATACCAAGGTGCACTTCTATAGGTTCTGTAAAATTTCCCATATTGTCCAGTGAAATCTTCATGATGCAAATGTAACCAATCATATAATAATAATCCGTCATTAATCACTTCTTCATCATAAACAGTTTCATAAGGTATTTCTGCATACGTCAATACCATAGTTACTGCATCATCCCATGGTTGCTTTCCATTTGGTGTATACACAGCAATTTTAGGTGCTTTTTCTAAAACTACAGCTTCCATATTTTTACTAGGGCTACTAATCTCTTGAAGTATACTTTCTGCTTCTGCATCAGAAATCACTTCATAAGACACTCCACGAATCTGGCATTCTTTTTTAATTTCTTCAAAATCTGCTATTAAAAATGAACCTCCTCTATAATTGAGTAACCATTTTACCTTTTGTTGCTTCTCTAAAGTCCAAAACGTAATTCCATACGCTTTTAAATGATTTTTTTGAGAGTCTGCATCCATAGGAATTAAAATATGAGACGCAAACGTATTTGTAGTAATAAGTAGTAATAGTATTAGGGTAATTTTCTTCATCTGCTTTATCAATAACATAAATTTCATTATCCGAAATATAATCAAAAATACGCTCGTGAGTTTTTTTTTAAGGAAATATTAGTAATACATCTAGGAGATTTACTTCTTTCGTGATGCAGACATAATACCCGCAATACGCTTGGTGTTTGGGAATTGCTCTAGAATAATTTTAACAAATACAGTAATTGGAATCGCCATAATTAACCCTGGAACACCCCATAAAAACCCCCAAAACATGAGTACTACTAGTACAGTAATAATATTCATAGAGAACGATTTACCCATAAATATAGGCTCTAATATAGCGCCAAATAATACTTGTACTCCTGTTATTGTTAAAATAAAAAACAATAATGTGCTTGTCGGGTCTAACTCTACAAAAGAAAATATTGACAATAAAATAACCGAAACAAAAGATCCTACCATTTGTACAAAGTTAATAACAAATGCAAATAGCCCCCAGAAAATTGGAAAGCTGACATCAAAAAATAAACATGCTAGCCCTGTACCAATTCCTGTAAATAAACTCATTAAAAATTTTACTTTTAAAAATTTTATAAGATCTTTTTCAATTTTACCAAATGCTTTAATTGATGAAAATTTTTGTCTCAGTATTGTATAATTTAATACCTTTTGCACGTTTATAGATTCTGCTAACCAGAGTACTACAAAAAATGCAGTCATTAAAATAGTAGTCAATAAATTACCTACAAAGCCCAGAGTGGTTTTTAAATTCTGGAATAAGTCTCCTTGTTTAAAAAATTGATTTAAATTCAGTCCTTCCTGAGCAGGATCTAAGCCTAAAAACTCTTGTATGGATAGTAGTAAATTGGTTAATTTGACTTCAGCTTTTTCAAAAAATAAGTTTTCACTTGAAAAAATTTGTTTACTTGACAACTGTACTAATTCTCCAGTAATTTTTAAAATACCTCCAATAATTAATATAATAACAAATATGCTTAATATCTTTGGTACTTTTCTCTTATTAAACCATCGCATTAATGGTAAAAAAAGTAATGCAATAAACATTGAAAAAATTAATGGTATAAAAATAAAAGATAGTGTCTTTAATAAATAAAATACTATTGGAATTACTATTGCCAACAATAACATATTTGTAGTACTCGTTTTATTTATCATAACCTATATATAACCTTATATTTGTTGTAAGTATTCAAAGTTAACTCAAAATAGTTATTTATTATTATAATAATTTAAGATTGATAGTAAAACGCTAAACTATTGTAAAGTATATTCATTAAAAAGGAACATCATCATCATTTGACATTGGTCCATCAAAAGCTTCATCTGTAGTTGGTAAATGATCAGTTTTGAATGTGTCATCATTAGCTGCCGCATTCATTTTACTATGGAATTCATAAGGGGAATCAAAATCATCAAGATTATCAAACTTACCTAAATTACCAATAAACTTCAGTCTGATATTATCTAACCCACCATTTCTGTGTTTTGCTACAATAAACTCTGCTTGTCCTTCTGTTGGAGAACGGTCTTCATCATCCCACTCATCAATTTTATAATATTCTGGTCTATAGATAAATGATACAATATCTGCATCTTGCTCAATTGCTCCAGATT
>CAZECB010000217.1:0-4422 GCA_964510745.1 uncultured Flavobacteriaceae bacterium
ATAGTTGATAATTTATTGTCGCGTTTTTAATTCCGTATTGGTCTAACGAAATCGTTTTCGTCGATTGGGTATTATCTACCATATTATATATGTGTGTGTTGTTTACTATGCAAAAGTATAAATTTTTTAAAACCTAATTTAAAAAATAAGCTTAATCTTCTTTTAATTTTATAAACTTTAACAACATTAGGCTCCAAGCTATTATAAGCAATAAACCGCCTACTGGCGTTATAAACCCTATTTGTTTAAAATCAAAAGATGTTAATATGTTTGTTGCTAATCCGTAAATTGATCCTGAAAATAAAATTACTCCAAAAACGACAAGATATAAAATTATTTTTTTTGTTTTTAAAGTGAGTGTTGACAGATTTCCAACGACTAAAAGTAAAATAGCATGATACATTTGATAGCGTACGCCTGTTTTAAATGTTTCTATAGCTTTAGTGTCTACAGTTTTTTCTAAATTATGTGCTGCAAAAGCTCCTAAAATAACTGCTAATAGGCCTAAAAAACTTCCTGCAATCCATAATTTTTTATTCATATAAATCCTGTTTTCAGTTCTGACACAAATTTCATTTTCTTACATTCGTAAGATCAACTTTAACAAAAATACTTAACTATTTCCATTATGCGAAAGATTTTAGTTATTGGTTCTGGTAAATCCTCATCTTACCTCATAAAGTATTTTTTAGATCACGCTAAATCTGAAAAATTACAACTTACAGTTGGCGATATTTCTCTGGAAAATGCTGAAAAATTAATCAACAATCATCCCAGTGCTACTGCTATTGTTCTTGATGTTTTTAATGATGTATCTAGAATTGAAGCTATAAAAAATGCAGACATTGTAGTATCAATGCTTCCTGCACGTTTTCATATTGAAGTCGCTAAAGATTGTTTTGAATACGGCAAACATATGGTTACTGCATCTTATATAAGTAAGGAGATGCAAGCCTTAAATAAAGCTGTTACAGAAAAGGGGCTAGTGTTTATGAATGAGATTGGTGTTGATCCTGGTATTGACCATATGAGTGCTATGAAAGTGTTGGATACTATTCGTGATAAAGGCGGTGAAATTATTTTATTTGAATCTTTTACTGGTGGACTAGTGGCTCCTGAAAGTGATAATAACCTATGGAGTTACAAATTTACTTGGAACCCGAGAAATGTGGTTGTTGCAGGACAAGGTGGTGCCGCTAAATTTTTACAAGAAGGGGCTTATAAATACATTCCATATAATCGATTATTTAGACGTACTGAATTCTTAGAAGTGGATGGTTATGGGCGTTTTGAAGCTTATGCCAATCGAGATTCTTTAAAATATCAAAGTGTGTATGGATTAAACACTATTAAAACATTATACAGAGGTACGATGCGTCGTGTAGGCTTTAGCCGTGCTTGGAATATGTTTGTACAACTAGGAATGACAGATGACAGCTACACTATAGATGATAGTGAAAATATGAGTTATCGTGATTTTGTAAATTCATTTCTAGCTTATAGTCCTACCGATTCTGTAGAGTTAAAATTTAGGCATGCTTTAAAAATTGATCAAGATGATATTATTTGGGATAAATTAGAAGAATTAGATGTTTTTAGTTCTAAAAAAATGGTAGAACTAAAAAAAGCAACGCCTGCACAAATTCTTCAAAAAATACTCATGGATAGCTGGACGCTAGACCAAAATGATAAAGATATGATAGTAATGTATCATAAATTCGGGTATTTATTAAATAACAAAAAATACCAAATAGATGCTACTATGGTTGCTTTAGGAGACGATCAAACGTATACGGCAATGGCTAAAACAGTTGGCTTACCAGTAGCCATCGCAACTTTGGCTATTTTAAATAAAAAAATCACCACTCCAGGTGTACAAATGCCGATCACTAAAGAAGTTTACAATCCTATTCTGGATGAGCTTGAAAATTTCGGAATTGTATTTAATGAAAAAGAAGTCTCTTATTTAGGATATAATCCATTGAACTTATAGTAGGGTTTTTGGGCGTTACCACGCTTATATTTCAACACGTTTTCAATAAGCGCGGTCAAGCTATACGTTATATCTTTTTTTTATGCTGAATTCATTTTAGTATCTCTTATAATTATACAAAGAATTATTTAATAAGGTCATTTTATAAATTTATATAAAAAAGGATGCCACTTCCATCCTTAACGCGAATAAAAGTTTCAATTCTAAATCATTTCTGTATTTTTATGTTTTATTTTCAAACATAAATTAAATGAAAGTTATAAATCAGAATGTGCATATTGACGGAATCGATAAAAAAATATTACGTGCATTAATGGACGATGCGCGTACCCCTGTACTTGAAATCGCAAGGCAAGTTGGTATTTCAGGGGCAGCAATTCATCAGCGCCTCAGGAAACTTGACAAATCTGGACTTATTGCTGGTTCTAAGTTTATTATTAATCCAAAGGTTTTAGGGTATACTACCATGGCTTTTGTCGGGGTGTATTTAGATAAAGCCGTCAGTAACCCTGATGCTGTAAGGCAACTTAAAAAAATTCCTGAAGTGATAGAGTGTCATTATACTACTGGTAATTGGAGTATTTTTATAAAAGTACTCTCTAAAGATAATGAACATTTAATGCATTTATTAAATACAGAAATACAGTCCATCACAGGAGTTTCAAGAACAGAGACTTTTATTTCTTTAGATCAACAAATTGGTAGGCAGATTAAGATATAGTAATTTCTTGCGACTTGTGCTGAATTCGCTTTAGTAAGGCAAGAATTCTATTTAATTCTATTTCAAACAATAAAATCTTGCTTATAAATAATAAAACCATCTAAAACTTAATTTAGAAGGTTTTTATATATTCTTATGTTTTAATCTCTACTCATAAAAATTCGTAAAACATACCAAAATAATAACATTAAAGATGCAAATAATCCTATGGCTGCTGGTATATAATCTTCAACACCATATTTATTAACTAAGTTTGATGTTTGATATAAAATAGCGCCTCCAGCTAAAAGGCACATTCCTACCGAAAACCAAAGTCCTAAATCAAACCCGAAAAGCATCCCTGCTACAATTAATCCTATTGCGATAAAAAATCCAATAGTTAGTCCTGTTCTTAAAAAGGAAAAATCTTTTTTAGTTAAAAAAACCACAGCAGATAGTCCTGTAAATAAGGATAGAGTCACAATTGCTGCTTGATTTAATAGTTCTCCACCATTAACATTCATCAATCCAATGTAAATAAGTGGTACAAAAATGAATGCTTCTGCTATGATATATATACCATAAGCTAAATATTGTTTGTTTTTGTCTGCGCTTTTTAATGCCACCCCTTCTGCATAATTAGTAATTAACATAAAGCCTCCTAACATCAGCAACCATCTGTAGCCTTGTAACATTGACAGCGCAAAATTAACTATTGCATCGCTTTGTAAAAACAAATATTCAAAAAGCACAAAAAATAATACTCCACCAGCAACATGAGAATAGGTCTTTTTATAAAATGAGACGCGATCAATCTCGGATAAATCACGAATTAAAAGTTTGTTTTGAAAATTTGGTTCCATAAATATCAATATTGGTTAATTTTTAATAAAAATATAAATCTTTTGATTAGCGTCTATTTAAAAACATCATAATAAAATAAAGTAGTGTCGCTAAAGATCCTAAAGCGGCAACCAAATAAGTTCTTGCTGCCCACTTTAAAGCATCTTTTGACCCTGCTAATTCTTCTCTAGTTACAATGTGTTTGTTTTCTAACCAAGCTAGAGCACGATTACTAGCATCATATTCAACTGGAAGTGTTATAAATGAGAATAATGTAGTAACACCAAATAGTGCAATACCTAATAAAAATACGCCATTACCTAAAAGGCTTCCTGTTGCTGATAACCCTAAACCAACCATAATAACAATATTAGAAAGTTTACTGCTAATACCAACAGCAGGCACAATAGCAGAGCGCATTTTCAACCAACTATAAGCTTTAGCATGCTGTATGGCATGACCTACTTCATGTGCTGAAACTGCTGCCGCTGCTGCATTACGTTGAGAGTATACGACTTCACTTAAATTTACGGTTCTGTTTTTTGGATTATAATGATCTGTTAATTGTCCTTTAACAGAAATCACCTCAACATCAGTAATCCCATGGTCAGCAAGCATTTTTTCTGCAACTTCCTGACCGCTCATTCCATTTTGAAGTGTTAATTTGGAGTAATATTTAAATTTACTTTTTAGTTTATTACTTACAAAAGAGCTTATTAAAAAAAGAACTCCACCAAGTATATAATATCCCATCATGACGTATAGTTTTTTGTTGTTTATATGTTCTAAATATAACAAAAATAACATCAATTTCGTGTGTTAGTAATTTTGTTCAGGGCAAAATCATACTTTTTCATCTTAAAAAAATAAGTTAAAACACCTCCTG
>CAZECB010000218.1:0-4422 GCA_964510745.1 uncultured Flavobacteriaceae bacterium
CACGTGTAATAGCACTAGACGCAATGATTAAAAGTGAGTCTATAGTAGACATAATTGCAGATAACACGATAGCAATATAAATGGCGACGAGTATTAATGGTAAAAAGTTTTCGGTCATCACACTTAATACATCTGTCGCCCCTGTACCAAATACAGCTTCTGGATCTTGCCCATTTTCAGTAAATAATACCCGTGCTAAAATACCAATGGTCACAGCAGCTGCATCCGTTAAAAATGTGAAGGCAATAGCTACCCATTTTCCTTTATCTAATTCGGCTTCATTTTTAATAGACATAAACCGAACATATACTTGAGGGGATCCTAAAAACCCAAGGCCTATCATAGAAAATCCAAGTATGGTAAATACATTCATCCATACATCTGGATCACCTCCCCAAATACTAGTTAATGCAGGGTCAATAGCATTTAATCCTTCTGTAATTCCTGTACCATGGTCCATAGAAAACCAAACCACGATCGGCAATAATATCAATCCAAAAAACATGAGTAATCCTTGAAACAAATCAGACCAAACGGCTGCCACAAATCCTCCTATAAAAATATAAATAAGGACAATTACAAAGCCTATTAAAGCTCCTGCGTAATAATCCATTCCTAATAAAGATTCAAAGGCAATCCCAGTAGCATCAATTTGTGAACTCACGTAAATCACTACAAAAATTGAGAGCACTGAAGCCGCTAAAATTCGTAAGGTATGTGTTGTTGATTTAAAATGACTTTGTAGATAATCAGGAATGGTAATAGATTCGTATTTATCTGAACGTTTCTTAAATTTCTTTGCCATAAAAAACCAAGAGACTGCTACCCCTAATAATTCTCCTGCTACAACCCAATATGCTGAGTAGCCTGCTAAAGCTCCCATACCTGTTAAACCAATAAGTAACCAACCCGATTCACCTGTTGCTCGAGCTGAAAATGCGACTGCCCAAAACCCTAATTTCTTTCCTCCTACATAAAAATCACTCATACTTTTTATACGTTTTGAGGCGAAAATTCCGATTAAAAATAAAACAGAAATATAAGCTACAAGAACAACGACTTTAGTGATCATAAGGTTAAAGAATTAAATTGGGTGATTTTTTTACGCGTACAATTTAGGGTTTTATTATTATAAATTAGAATTGTTTTAAATCTATGCTTCAAAATTGTAGTGATCATCATTTTTATTCGACCAAATAAGCTATTATGAAACAATTATACTATTTCTTATTTTTATGTGTATTTGTATGTTCATGCAACACACCTAATAAAACTACCAACATTAATATTAAAAATATGCTTATTACCATAACAAAAGATGCATCTGTAGATGTATTAGCAAAAGAACTAACTTCAAAAATAGAAGCGAAAGGCTTTAAAATTATAGCAGATATCAACCATTCTGCTGGAGCTGAAAAAGTAGGCATGCAATTACGTCCTACACGTACTTTAATTTTTGGAAACCCATTAGGTGGCACAAAATTAATGCAGCAAGATCAAGCTATAGGTTTGGATTTACCACTAAAGATTTTAATTTGGGAAGATGACAATGGTCAAAGTAATTTAAGCTATTTTAATGGGTCTACCTTAACTTCTCGCTATAGCATTTCACAACCAGAGATGGTTATTAATAAAGTAAATAATGCTTTAGCAGGATTTACTGGTAATACTGAAACAGCAAATAAAACTACTTCAGATATAAAAAGTGAGTTAATCTCCAAAAAGAGCAATCACAGTGCAGATAGTACATTTTCACGTTTAAAAGATATTGTATTATCAAAAGGTTTAACGATAATAGCAGAAGTACCTCATGATAAAGCAGCTGCTTCTGTAGACTTAGTATTAAGACCTACACGTACTTTAATTTTTGGAAACCCCAAAATAGGAACGCTTTTAATGCAAAGTAATCAAGAAATAGGTTTGGACCTTCCTCTAAAAATATTAGTGCGTGAAACTGCTGATGGTGATATTTTTGTTTCTTATTTTGATGCTACATTTTTAGCAAATCGCTATAACATTACAGATAAAGATGATGTTATTACTAAAGTAAACGGAGCACTTAACGGTATTACTGATGCAGTTATTTCAGAATAACTCATTTGTTTTGTTGGTAATAGTGACTAATTCAAAAAAGAGCCTACTTAACAGTAGGCTCTTTTGTATTTGATAATTTAGTTAATTGTAATTAACTCATAAATAATATCTTAATGAAACTGTGCATAACCATAATATCTTAATACAACTCTTCTGATTTAGATTTGTTATATACCCAATTAGGCAATTCATTAGAATTAAAATCAGATTTCCTTAAAGTATTCACATTTTCAATACAAACAGATTCTACTAATCTGTCAGCACTTAGAATATTAAAAACTTTTTCATGTTCCATTTTATTAAAAGTTCCTAACACTAAAGCTATATCTACTGATTTATATATCCCATCTTCTATACGAAAAGCAAGCATATCCTCTACTTTTTGACCATAGAATTCAGTATTTTTATCAAAATCAGAGTCTTTAGATATATAACTTCTTCCAGCAACAAGCAAATACTCATTTCCAGAATTTAGGTTTTTAACATTTACCGTTCCTCTGAATAATAAATGATAATCTTTATGATAATTAGCTTTTCTACCCATTAAATTCTCTTTATTTGCTTTGTAAAAATTCTCATAATAAACTACACTACGTTTTTCAATATCCATTTTTGAAACGTGTTTTAAGTAATCTTCTTTTGATTTAAAATAAGATGGTAAATTAATAGCACAATACCCAGGATACCAAACAGGTTTATACCGGTTATTCAATAAATCATGACTCCCTTTTTTAAAAACTATAGGACGATCATATACTCTTGGGTTATAAAATTCATAATTCCCAATTTGAAACAATTCACATTCACCTGAATTCCTGCTATCAATACCTGTTTTACAAGAAACATTTACTAAACAAAAAACAATTAAAACTTTAAATAATTTACGCATAACTTTATAATTTTTTTATAATAATAAAATTTGATTATTTAAATCAAACATTAAAATTATTGGTTAATAGATATAGTTTATTCAATTTTTAGATTAAACAAAACATTCATAAATAGTTGTTGAGGGAGTTCAAATATACGTTTTTTTTACATAAAATCAGATAAAATGATTAAAAAAATCGATAAAATGCAATTTAAGTCATAAATAAATTTCACCGAAAAGCAGCTAACAGCAATGAAATCAATACAATTACAGTTTCATTAACTATTAATAAAAAATAATACATTTAGTTACTTAGCAGCTGTTAATAATCTAATTTTAAGCATTTTCATTATATATAGTAAGTTAAAAAACATAGAATAATGTTATAAATTAAAAATTTATTACCTGCCATTTTTAAGATAAAACTTCTATATTCCATACAATAGTAATTAGATTACCTATTTAAAATCAAGGTTATTTTTTTAAGTGAGCTACTTTATTTTTATCATCCTCTAATTATTTTTATTACTTTTAAATTTATAAACTCATCTTAACTATGAAATTTAAAATAACATTAATAATTCTTTACTTAATAGGATTTAACACACAATTAAATGCACAAACAAATGGCACTACAGGCCCGAAAAAAGGAAGCTTGGTTATTGTTGGTGGTGGAAGGATGGATGAGAATGTCACTAAAAAATTTATAGAACTCGCTGGTGGTAAAAACGCTAATATTGTTGTTGTCCCTACTGCTGCAGGTCAATCAAGTTATAATCAAGACTTAGGTATTGTAAAATTATTTAGAAAAAGTGGAGTTAAAAATGTTACTGTAATACATACCAATGATAAAAACGTGGCAAATTCTGATGCATTTACAACACCTTTAACGAAAGCAACTGCAGTTTGGTTTGGCGGTGGACGCCAATGGAGATTAGTAGATTCATATGCTAATACTAAAACCGAACGACTATTTTGGGAAGTTTTAAATCGTGGCGGTGTTATTGGTGGCTCTTCTGCTGGAGCAACTATTCAAGGTTCGTATTTAGCTCGCGGTGATACTAGAAATAATCAAATTATGATGGGTGATCATGAAAAAGGTTTTGGATTTATAAAAAATATTGCTATCGACCAACATGTTATTGCTCGTAATCGTCATTTTGATATGTTTGATATTATTAAAAATAAACCTGAATTATTAGGTGTTAGTATTGACGAGGGTACTGCTATGGTTGTACAAGGAAGTACATTTGAAGTGATAGGCTCAAGTTATGTTATTATGTTTGATGGGACGTTTTGGTCTCGTGAGGGCAGTCAACTTAAAAATTTACCTTCAAAAGATAACTTATTTTATTTTTTACGATCTGGTGACAGGTATGATATGAAGAACAGAAAAGTGATTAATTAATAATTATCTCCTTGAGTAGATGATTAGAACAGAACAAGTTACTTCGTTT
>CAZECB010000219.1:0-4411 GCA_964510745.1 uncultured Flavobacteriaceae bacterium
AGTTATACAATGGGAAAACTCTAAAGTTAAAATTCCTGTATATGTCAATTCTGATATATTGGTGTTTAAACAGATTGAAGGCAAGTTAATTAATGCTACTGGAGAAGTTAATGCACAAACTTATTTTGATGCCGCTTCTTTTTACTATGAAAAAAACAAAAATTTGCCTATAGCTGTTAAATGGTTTGATAAGGTTGTAGAGTTAAGGCCTAATGCGTTTTGGTTTCGATATTATCGTGCAGAATAAAAGATAATACAACAGCAGAAACATTTGTTAGAAAAGCTAAAGAAGATGCTAAAGCAAGCCCTGATGGAGATTATGGTTATATTGCAAAATGTGATCTGTTAATGAAGAAGTTAAATATCAAATAAATTTTAATGCCAGTTCTTTAATTTTTGAGAGTAGCTCTTTAAAATGAGTTTCAGTCGTAAACGGATTCATAATGGTTGTTCTTAAAAAGGTAATATTATTTAATTTGGTTTGAAGAATATAAAATTCACCTTCTTCTAATAATTCCTGGCGGATGGATCCGTTAATCTGATCTAATGTTTTATCACCTAAATTAGCTTGAACATATCTAAAACAAACAATATTAGAGATAGGCTGTATGGCAATTTCAAAACTATTGTCATCAACAATTAAACCTGCAAACAATTTTCCTAAATCATATAATGTGGTTACAAAATCGTCAAAAATGGAGATGCCGTAATGTTTAATAATAGCATACCAATGTATAGACATCATATGTTTGGTACATTCAAAGGTGCGTTTAGCGAGATTATACCAGTCTTTTTCACCAGAGAGTTCTAACAAATAATCTGCTTTTTGGCTGAAGGTTTCGTACGAATGGTTTTCGTCTTTAAATAATAGAGCAGTAGTTAACGCTGGCATCATTAGCATTTTATGTCCATCAATAACTACAGAGTCTGCTTGTTCTATACCTTTTAATAAGTGTTTATATGTTTCAGAAAAAATAGCTGCACCACCATGCGCGCCATCAACGTGAAACCAAATATTCTTTTCTTTACAAAAAACTGCTAAAGCTTCTAAATTGTCATAAATACCTGTTGCAGTTGAAGGAGCGTTTCCCACTAAAGCAAATATCTCAACACCTTCTTTTTGAGCTTTATTATATTGTTTTTCTAATAAATCAATATCGATTTCAAAAGTACTTGTTGTCGACACTTTAACTAATCCATCATTTCCTAACCCCATGATCCTAACCGCCCTTTCAATACAATAATGTGCTTGATCAGATACCATAACACCATATTTTTTGGTATTACCTTTTGCCCAAATATCTTCTTTTACTATAGCTCTTCTAGCAGTTAACATTGCTGTTAAATTTGCAAGTGTACCTCCTGCAGTTAAAAAACCAGTGCTCTCTTTTGAAAAACCAATTTTCTCACAAAGCAAATCTGTAATAATACGTTCTATAGACGTGCCAGCAACTCCCATTTCATAAATACCCATCCCATTATTTAAAACACTCATAGTTAATCCTGTCAATCCTGTAATTGGAAGTGTAGGGTTGATTTGATGACCAATATATTTTGGATTGTGTATATGTATAGAATGCTGTATCAGATTGTCAAAGAAGTTTTCAGTATTCCCATGCTCTAAATAGTGTTTCCAGTACTCTAATTCATCTTCTGGTGGATTCCAGTAATTAGATTTTGTAGAGATGCCACTAAGATTAGAATCTAAATGATCAGCTAATTTATCAATTAACTCGTGTCCTTGCGTTCTAAATGTTTCAGAGTCATATGCTTTTTGTAATCTACCTAATTCCATCCATACAAAATTAAATGAAAAAAGCCATTTTCTAAATTGAAAATAGCTTTTTAAATTATAGATTATATTTTATTAATTTTCGAAGAACGTTAATTCTTCCAAATGAAGAAATTAGAATTATTTATTCAATGACTACTTTTATACTTTCAGTGTGACCATTATCAAAACGGATTTCTAAAAATAATATGCTATTAGTCTTTCTATTAATTCTTATATCAAACTCCTGATTTTTAATTATAAAATTTTGTGCTTGCTGTATTAAATTTCCAGATATACCTCGAAGCATATATGATATTTTGCCTTTGTAATCTTCCTTAGTTTTAACATGTATCGTATTATTTTTAACTGGATTTGGTGTTACTATTGCTTTATTTTCTTTAACTGTTTTTCTTGTAAGTGGCGTTCTAATTTCTAAATCATCTTGTAAACGAACTATAGTCGACCTAGCATTATTAGTGCCTCCAGAAGATGGTAAAGTAATACCTCCATCTAAAACAACATTATTGTTAGATCTATATTGCCCGTAAAAATATAAACAATCTCCCCCATAAGTAATGGCATGAAATGATCTACTATAAAAAGGATTAGAACCAAAAGATGCTTGAGTTAAATTCTTAGTCTCTAACTCAAAATTAGAGCTTATTGTAGATACCAAAATATTTCCACTAAATGTTGAGTTATCTGCATAAATAGCTAACTCTCCATTATTAGTGTTAAATGCGAAAGGTGCATGATAAGCTAATAAATGTTGACCAATGTATAAAGCTTCTGGTAATAATATATTTTCATTGTTGTTTAGAATACCATCATCACCAATACTAAGAATGCGAGTATTGCTATTGTTCGGAGCTAATTGATTGCCAGTATAAATAAGTACTTTATTATTTATATTATTGTAGAATAAAGGTGTAAAACTATCAAATTGACTGATTAGAAAATTATTTACCCAAGTTGTATTAGTATCTTCTAAAATATCAGAATTTGGAATATATTTTCTATATTCTATACCACTTAAGTTCCTTGACCAAACTTTAAGGCCATTGTTATAATGTAGATTTAATATTCCGCTAGATGTAAATGCACCTAAATCAGTAATATTTGCATTTGTATCAATCCTTACAATACTGCGTTGACTATTAGGAAAGCTAAAACTTGTAGTAGTACCATCATTTACTAAAGTAAAATTACTACTAACAGGTAGGTATATATCACCTGTGTCATTTTTTATAGTAAAATTACTACGGTTTGAAAGTAGATTATCATTAATCTGTATTTCCCAATCAATAATACCATTATTATCGTATTTAAATATTTGGTCATTGTTTTTTATGTAAATAGCTTCATTATCATCAACTTCTATTACAATATTTGATGAAGATAATACTGTACCAATATTAATATTTTGATTCCAAATAATATTACCGTTTAAATCAAACTTATTTAGTGTAGTATCACCATTCCAATTCCCTAAACTATATACATTACCACTACAATCAGAAGTTATAGTTTTCCCAAAGAGTCGACTGAAATCAACTAAATCATAAGAATTACTTACTAAGGGAAAGTCATCTTCTGTATCTGTACATATACCACATGAATTGTCTTCTAAACAATTTACTTCTACAGTATTCATACTTGATACTGTACATTGTGTTCCGTCAGGTAAAGTATATGTTAGATTTAAAGTAGCTGTTAAAGGCCCATTGTTTAGTGGACTTACTGATGGAGAAATATCTGTTGAAGTAGTTATGCTACTATTGGTGAAGTTCCATGAAAAATTAGGGGCCCCTATACAATCGTCAACTTCATGTAAGGATATAAAACTAAAAGCACAGTCTGCTGATTCAGATATGAATATTGCAGGGTTTGAATCGCAAGGGCTTTCACATTCTATAATGCAATTTTTATTGAAAGGAACATTTACCTCAGTACGAGTTTCACAAATTATGTCATTTAATACAATTGAGATACTGATTGTTGTTGGAGTTGTAGTTGAATAGGGATGTTGTATACAATCTGTCAAATCTCCGGGATTTGCAGGTATAGCATTTATTTCTTCTTCATCACTCCCATCTCCCCAATTAATTCGTGCTACTAGGTTGTCACAGTCTTCAGATAATACTGGAAAACATACTTCAAATGTATTACAATCATCAGGAGATACTTGCTCTAATGAAGCTTCAATTAGCGTAAGGTATAAATTGGCATTTGAAAAAGTTTCGCAACTTTCGCAATTAGGATTTTGAGCTGATACAATAAAAGTATAGCCTAAGGCAAGAATAAAAGTAAGTAGTAGTTTTTTCATAAATATTTAATTTTAATTAAATGTTTTATCAGTTTTGATAAAAAATAATTATGAATATACTATTACAACTCTCTAATAAAAATAGAAAATGTAAATACGAATTTATAGACTGTATAAGTGTAAACTTATTTTTTAAATATGCAGAATACTTTTATAAAAGAAATTGACTTTAATGATTATATATTAAATATAAGAGCTATTACTAGTTTCATTAAAAAAGGCGCTAAAAATTAATTTAACGCCTCAGGTATAAACATTTGATTTGCTATTAATCAATATTTATATCCATTTTCTGATTTTACGTCTTCTGC
>CAZECB010000220.1:0-4361 GCA_964510745.1 uncultured Flavobacteriaceae bacterium
TATGATAATAAATTAGATGGTGGGATAGGTGCCAATGATGCTAAAATTACTTATAACAATTTTGCTCCAAAAATTGGGCTTAATTATAATTTTTCTAATAAATTAGGAGTATATGGTAACATAGCTACAGGGTTTACACCTCCTCAATCTTCAAATTTGTTTAGAGGAGCTGTAACTACAGAAGGCAATATTGAAGATTTAGAACCTAGTGATTATTTAAACTATGAAATAGGAAGTTTTTTTAAATCTAAAAAAATTAGTGCAGATGTCTCATTATATCTTTTAGATGGTGATAAAACGCTTATTTCCTTAAGAGATGACCAAGGTAGATTGTTTAATACAAATGCAGGAAAAACAAGGTCTTATGGAATAGAATATGGAGTTTCATATAAAGTATTATCTAACTTAAATATTCATCATAGTGGTAGTTATTCTACACATAAATATGTTGATTTTTTTGATAGAGGTGTAGACTTTTCTGATACAGATAGAGAAACAGCTCCTAATATTTTAGGGCAGACAACTATTAATTATTTTCCAAAATTTATTGAAGGCTTTAGTGTGTCTCTAGATCATGAATTGGTAGGAGATTATAATACTAGTTTTGAAGGACAGGTAATTGTTGAAGATGTCAATGGTAATGAAATACAAACTACAAATACATATGAAGGACATAATGTATTTAATTTAAGGGTAGCTTATAATTATAAAAACTTCGAAATTTGGGGGCAAGCCTTAAATATTTTTGACAAGTTATATGCTGTTAGAGCCACATTCAATACGTTTTCAAGACAAAATAGATTTACATTAGGAAATCCTTCATCTTTTCATACGGGAATACGATATAGTTTTTAAATCCAAATATATAAAGATGATAGATTTGAAAAACCTATCACCTTCTATTTAAAATAAATATGATTAAAAATAACAAATTAAAAACGTGGATTTGGAAATGGCATTTTATTGCGGGATTAATAAGTTTACCATTTATATTAATTCTATCTATTACTGGTATAATTTATTTATTTAAAGCAAATTATGAAACGCCTGTATACCATTCAATAAAAACGGTTGAAATGACTTCAAACAAAACTTCATTTCAAAAACAATGGGATGTTGCAAATATTTATGCTGTTAAAAAGCCTAATAGCATGATAATACCTAACAATGATAAATTGGCAACAGAGTTTGTGTCTGGTAAATTTGCAGGAAAGAGTAGTATTTATATCAATCCATATAGCGGTAAAGTTTCAGGAGAAATTGTAACTAAAGATACATTTATGTTTAAAGTAAGAAAGTTACATGGTGAATTATTAATGGGAAAGGTTGGAACAAAAATAGTAGAATTAATAGCCAGTTGGATGGTTGTATTAATTATTACAGGTTTGTATATATGGTGGCCAAGTCGGAATTGGAGTTTAAAAGAGTTTTTTGTCCCTAGAATAAAAAAGGGGAAACGAATATTTTTTAGAGATATTCATGCTATTAGTGGTTTCTGGATATCCATACTTTTATTATTAATTTTAGCTGGTGGTTTTCCTTGGACAGATGTTGTAGGGAACAACTTTAAAACATTACAAAACATTACAAATACAGGATATCCTTCAACTTGGGATGCTAAAAAAATAAAATCACAAGAGCGTGTTTTAAATCCTGTTGATTTAGATAGTGTAGTACGTTTAGCTCATAAATTTCAATTACAAGGTGATGTACAGATTGATTTCCCTAAAGGAAAAAAAGGAATTTACAGTATTTCTAATAAAACATCTGACTTAGGATTACAAAAAAAAATTCATTTAGATCAATATACTGGAAAAGAGATTTTAAAGCATAATTGGGCAGATGTTGGAGTCTTAATGAAAGCTAGAATGTGGTTAATGACTTTTCATCAAGGGGAATTTGGTCTGTGGAATTGGATATTAGTTTTGGGAACCGCAATTATATTTTTTATAATGAGTGTTTCTGCTATAGCATCCTATTTACTTAGAAAAACTAAAGGAAGCTGGAATGTACCTCAAGTACCAGAAAAATTTAAGATTACGTATTCAATTATAATAATAATTGGATTGTTAGGGTTTGTTTTTCCGTTATTTGGATTAAGTATTATTTTTATTACGTTATCAAATATTTTATATAAAAAACTAACACTAAATTGATCGAAACTAAATTAGTGATATAAAAAAACCTTCAAAATAAGTATTTTGAAGGTTTTTAATTTTTTATAAATGCTTATCACCTTTGTCTACCACCTCTACGTTGTTGATGTCCTCCAAAATGTTGATTAGGTATTGATGCTTTTTTCATTTGCTGTTTCATCTGCTTAATTTGATCAGTTAGCATACCACGTTTGTCTAATTTTTGAGCTTCAGTTAATAATCTTTGTGCTTCTTGTTTTCGTCTTTTAGAAAAAGCAATTCCTGCCAAATTTAATTTTGCCATAGCTAAGTCGTGATCCATAGATAAACCTAGAGAGATAGCGTGCTTAAAATGTTTTTCAGCTTCATTCATATTCGTTTGAGAAACCATAATGCCATTTAAATAACTATGATACCCATGTTGTTTTTTAGTTAAAGCAGCTTTAGGGTTCTTAATTTTATCTAACCATTTTTTAGCACCAGGAAAATCTTGTTTACGCAATTTTAAAAATGCAAGTAAAATAAATTCGTTTTTAAAATATAGAAATACAAATATTAAAGAGAGTAGAATATACATAATTCCATTACCAATATAACCTTCAGAAAATTGATATATCGCTAAAGCTATAATTAATAAAACAATAACTAATTTTATATTTTTATTGTACATTTTTTGATGTTTAATTTTAAGTTTGCAAAGGTAGTAAAAACAATTAAAAATATTTTTAATTTTAGACTTGTAAGAGTAAAAACTCTTCGTATATTTGCACGCAGTTTTAGAATACATATTTTAAAACTGTTATACAGTTAAAGTAAGACGACATTAAAGATATAAAGTAATGAGTAAAAGAACATTTCAACCATCAAAACGTAAAAGAAGAAACAAACACGGTTTCAGAGAAAGAATGGCTTCTGCTAATGGTAGAAAAGTCCTTGCACGTAGAAGAGCAAAGGGTAGGAAAAAAATATCTGTGTCTTCAGAAACTAGACATAAAAAATAATGATTAACAATTGTTAATATATAAAGGTGTTACTTTACGGTAATGCCTTTTTTTATATCTACTCGATAACTATTTTTGAAAAATTTTAAATACAACTTATAAAATGCCGAAAAACAAAGATCTAAAATCGATTTTAATTATAGGTTCAGGTCCGATAGTTATAGGACAAGCTTGCGAGTTTGATTACGCAGGATCTCAATCATTACGTTCATTAAGAGAAGATGGAATTGAAACTATATTAATCAATTCTAATCCAGCAACAATTATGACAGATCCATCTATGGCCGATCATGTGTATTTGTTGCCTTTAACAACTAAGTCTATTATAAAGATTTTAAAAGAACACCCTCAAATTGATGCTGTATTACCAACAATGGGAGGACAAACTGCTTTAAATCTTTGTATTGAAGCTGATGAAAAAGGAATCTGGGATGATTTTGGAGTAAAATTAATTGGAGTAGATATAGACGCTATTAATATTACTGAAGATCGTGAGAAATTTAGAGAGTTGATGATAAAAATAGGAGTTGATATGGCGCCTCAAGCCACAGCAACTTCGTTTTTAAAAGGAAAAGAGATCGCTCAAGAATTTGGTTTCCCATTGTGTATTAGAGCATCATATACTTTAGGAGGAGCTGGTGCAGCTATTGTTTATGAAGAAGAAGATTTTGATAAACAACTTCGTAGAGGTTTAGAGATTTCTCCTATTCATGAGGTTATGATTGATAAAGCGATGATGGGATGGAAAGAGTATGAATTAGAATTGCTTAGAGATAAAAACGATAATGTGGTAATTATTTGTTCTATAGAAAATATGGATCCAATGGGAATTCATACAGGAGACTCTATTACCGTTGCTCCAGCTATGACTTTGTCTGATAAAACTTATCAGAAAATGCGTGATATGGCAATAAAAATGATGCGTAGTATCGGTGATTTTGAAGGCGGATGTAATGTACAGTTTGCAGTAAGTCCTGATGAAAAAGAAGATATTATTGCTATTGAAATTAACCCACGTGTATCTCGATCATCGGCATTAGCTAGTAAAGCTACTGGTTATCCAATAGCTAAGGTTGCAACAAAATTAGCAATAGGCTATTCTTTAGATGAATTAGATAACCAAATCACTAAAGAAACTTCGGCTTTATTTGAACCAACATTAGATTATGTGATTGTGAAAATTCCACGTTGGAATTTTGATAAATTTGAAGGATCAGACAGGACA
>CAZECB010000221.1:0-4348 GCA_964510745.1 uncultured Flavobacteriaceae bacterium
AAGAAACAAGATACGAATTATTTAAAAAAATTAAATTTTAGTGCAAAGGTCTCCAGTATATCATTATCGACAAAAATGGATTTATATTTGATTTCAGTTCAAAACGACCCTCTAATCCTAAACTAGAAAAAGAGTTAATGACAATTTTATAAGAGTAATAAAACTAAATACTACAAATCACCTCAGCGGCACGCTTTAGCGTGTCGTCTGTTTTTGCAAAACAAAATCGAAGCACCTTATAATCAATACCTTCATTATTAAATACAGATAATGGGATGGATGCAATACCGTTTTCAATAGTTAATTTTCGAGCGTAATCCACATCATATTCATTTGTAATTTCAGAATAATCCAATACTTGAAAATAACTCCCTTTAGATGGTGTAAACTTAAAGCGAGAGTCTTTGATTAACTTTAAAAACAAATTTCTCTTTTCTTGATAAAATTCTGAAAGTTGTTGATATCGATTCGCGTCTTTTAAATATTCAGCTAATGCTTTCTGTGTAGGGTGATGAACACTAAACACATTAAACTGATGTACTTTTCTAAATTCATCCATCAATTCCTTTGGTGCACAGCAATAGCCTATTTTCCAACCTGTATTATGAAATGTTTTTCCAAATGAAGCTACAATAAAACTTCTAGATTTTAACTCAGGGAACAAACACGCACTCTGGTGTTGATCTCCATCAAATACAATATGCTCATATACCTCATCACTCAATACGATAATATTTGTATCCTTAATTAAAGTCTCTAATTCTTGCATGTCTGCTTTATCAAGTAAGGTTCCGATAGGGTTTTGAGGGGTATTAATGATAATCATTTTAGTATGATTAGATATCTTTTCTTTAACTTCATTCCAATTGACATTGTAATGAGGTCCTTCTAACTGAATTGCTATTGCCTTACCCCCATTGACATCTATCGCTGGTTCATAACAATCATAAGCTGGTTTTAAGATAATAACCTCATCATTAGGCCTTATAAACGTTGAAATAATGGTGTAAATTCCTTGAGTAGCACCAGAGACTACTGTGATTTCAGATTCTGGATCATATGATGTATTGTATAATAATTCAAACTTATTGGCAATGGCATTTCGCAGCCCTAAGTCACCTGGCATTGGCGCGTATTGATTATACCCAGATTGCATGCCTTTAGTCACCAAATCAATCAATACTGGGTCACTTTCAAAATTTGGAAAGCCTTGTGACAAATTAATAGCTTTGTGTTTATTGGCTAGAGCACCCATAGTTGAGAAAATATTAGTGCCTATATTTGGTAATTTAGAAGTGTGATTCATTTTTTTCAACTTAAACAATTTCCATTTTCTTTAATAAAAACGATGCATTCATGTTTTGGCAAATACCCTCTTTTAATTGATAGTCAAAATGAAGTTCATCATTGATGATTTCAGCATCAAAATAGTAATTTTTCACGCCTTCTAATTCATCTTCAATTTCGCATAAACTCAAATCATGAGTAGCTATAATTCCAGTAGCATTTGACGCTACTAATTTCTCGACAAACTTGCGTGACCCAATGGCTTTATCTGTACTATTAGTTCCTTTTAGTATTTCATCTAGAATAATAAAATACGATTCATTTTGAATGGCATCAACAATAAATTTTAAGCGTGTTAATTCTGAAAAGAAATAAGAACTATCATCAGTTAACGAGTCAGATGTACGCATACTTGTTATCAATTTTACAGGATTGTATGTACTCTCTTTAGCACATACTGGCAGTCCTGCGTTCGCCATCACAATATGTAAAGAAACAGTTCTTAAAAATGTACTTTTCCCAGCCATATTTGCACCAGTGACAATAAAAAACTGTTCATTGTCTATTATGACATCACTATCTACTCGTTTATTTTTATCTAATAACGGGTGTCCTAAGTTTTTCGCTGAAATAATTGTTCCCTTATCTTGTATTCTAGGGTATACAAATTCTGGGTGATTAAATCCATAATTTCCTAATGAGTTATAGCCATCAAAAAATGATATCACTTCAAACCAATCAGCAACTTTATGCCTATAAGTTTCTATCCAACGCTCTACTCGAAAACTATTTTTAATATCTGTCAATAAAAATCCGTTCCCGAAAAAAACAACAAACAAATTATTTCGGTTATCTAATGCATCTAACCCTTTAGATAATTCTTTAAAAATCAAAGATGCTTTCTTCGTTTCTGATTGAATTTTTTTTTGTTGATTCTTTAAAATTTCTGATGAAAATGTTTCTGTTTCTATTTGATCTAACAGCAACGCATATTGTTTAAAAGTCTCTTTTAATTTGCCTGTATTATTTGCTAATTCACTTATTTTTTTAAGGTATTTCCCTGTAATTATTGCACCTAAAACAAACCAAAAAATTATAAATATAGGTTTAATGGTTTCAAAACTCCCTAATAATATAATTGCTAGAGACAGCACACTAAATACTAAGGGTAGCCATTTTATTTTTTTTGGCAAAAACAATCGGTAATCACTTAACCAATTAATAATATCTCTTGCTGGTGTTTCAATATCTACTAAACTTGCTGTAGCTGAAAAATATTGACGCCATTCTGCTTTTTTAGAGAGTTCTTTTACCGCTTCTTGCTTCTTATCAATATCTTGAATATAATTTGACGTTAATGCATCAACTAATGTTTGTGTACCTTCATTAATTGTTGTTCGATTCATAAATTGAAAGAAAGAACCTCTACCAAATAAATCAATATCTAAACTATAAAAATGTGTTGGGTCTTGAAATTCCAATCCTTGATTTTTATCGTAAAAATCTCCTGAAACAATTTTAAGTTCTTCTTCATTTATCTCAACTAAAGCCTTATTCAAATCACGTTTAGCTTTTAAATTTGTGTATTTAGACAATAAGAATAAAAAGAATGTCGTGCCTAAAACACCTATTCCTAAAGCAACCTGCCATTGTTTGAAAAATAAATAAATCCCACCTATTATTGTTAAAAATATAATCAGACGATAGGTACTCAATAAAATAAGTTTTTTATTAAGTGATTTTACCTCAGAAGTGTAAGTTTCAACTTGACTTTTATAAAATGTAACTGGATTTTTCATTTAGAATTGAATAGGCTATAAAGAAACAAAAAAACTCAAGGAACAACCTTGAGTTTTTTACATTATTAACAATTTATCTTATTGTATACCCTCGCTATCAATCATAGCATATATTGATAAAATAATTTCAACTGAATTTTTATAAAACTCTGGTGTAATATTTTCAAACTCATCAGATGGTTTATGATATCCTGGATGGTCTTCATCTCCAAAATATAAAAACGGAATTTTAGCGGCATGAAACGGTCCGTGATCTGATGCTTGTGTCCAATCTTGCTTACCATCGGTTCCATCGTGACCTTGTAACAAACTTGTATGTGTTGGGTTTTTAAAATTACTTAAAATTGTTTTTAAATTATCATTATACCGTGCACCAACTGCATAGATTTCATTTTTCTTGCTTCGGCTAATCATATCCATATTTACATTAATTACAATCTTGCTATTCTTCATTTTATCTACAAAATAACGTGCGCCTTGTAAACCTAATTCCTCAGCATCAAATGCGGCTAATACTACTGAATGCTTAGGCGGGTTTTTTGTTAAGTATTCTGCGAAAGCGAATAATGCAGATATTCCTGAAGCATCGTCATCAGCACCATTATAAACATCATTTCCTTTAGTTCCCAAATGATCATAATGTGCACTTATTACAATATACTCATCTGGTTTTTCAGAACCTTTAAAACTAGCTAATACATTAGTAGCATTATATGTTTTTCCTCTAGCCTCAAAATCAAATTTATGCTCATATTTACTTCCAAAAGCATTTACATTTAAACTTTCAAATTGTTCAATTATATATGCTCTAGCTTTAACATTCCCTTCTTCTCCGGTACGACGTCCTTCAAATTCATCAGAAGATAATTTCTTTAATCGCTCTAATAATTTTTCATCATCAAAAGAATATGAAATTTGAGTTTGATTTCCATTAGATACAAATTCATTAGTATTAGTTTTTTCTTCTTTAACTTTTTGTTTACAGCTAGAAAAAACAATTAATAATAGTAAGATTGAGGCTAGTACTGTTTGTTTCATCGATATTAATTAGTATATACGACTAAGGTATAAAAACAAACCCCTCAAAAATTATTTTGAAGGGTTTGTTCGATAAAACGTTATAATATTAGCTTAATTCCTAAAAATTAGCTTTCATTAATTCTCTATTCATACGAGCAATGTTCTCTAAAGAAATTCCTTTAGGACATTCAATCTCACAAGCTCCTGTATTGGTGCAATTTCCAAAACCTTCTAAATCCATT
>CAZECB010000222.1:0-4344 GCA_964510745.1 uncultured Flavobacteriaceae bacterium
TACAGATAAAGTAGATAGCGAGGTGCCTAGTGAAGTTGATGGTGTTTTAGTTGAAAAACTGTTTAATATAGATGATGTTGTTCAAGTAGGACAAACTATTGCTATTATAGAAACTGAAAGTGAAGAAACAAATACAGGGTCTACTCTAAAAATAGAAAAAGTAAAAGAAAAAATCTCTGAAATATCAGTTGAAGAAGTTACACAAACTGTTGTTGCAGCTCAAGCCACAGTAGCAGAAATTAACTCTAATAGTGATCGTTTTTATTCACCATTAGTAAAAAATATAGCAAAACAAGAAGGAATAGCTCAAGTAGAATTAGATGCTATTTCTGGAACAGGAAAAGATGGACGTGTTACTAAAGGAGATATCTTATTATATATAGACAATAGAGGTGATAAACCAGTAGTAATTAAAGATACATCTACAAAAGCAGCTAATGTTCCAGTTGTTAAAACTTCAGTGCCAGTAATATCTAGTGATGATGATGAAATTATAAAAATGGATCGTATGGGGAAACTTATTGCGAAACATATGGTAGACTCTATACAAACATCAGCGCATGTGCAATCATTTATAGAGGCAGATGTAACTAATATTTGGAACTGGCGTAAAAAGCATAAAGATAATTTTAAATCGAGAGAAGGTGAAAACTTAACTTTTACTCCAATCTTTATGGAAGCCGTAGCAAAAGCATTACGTGATTTCCCGATGATGAATATTTCATTACAAGGAGAAACTATTGTAAAAAAGAAAAATATCAATTTAGGAATGGCTGCAGCTTTACCTGATGGTAATTTAATTGTCCCTGTAATTAAAAATGCAGATCAATTAAATTTATTAGGTATGGCAAAACAAGTGAATGATTTGGCAAACCGAGCTAGAACTAACAAATTAAAACCAGATGATATTCAAGATGGCACCTACACTGTAACCAATGTGGGTACGTTTGGAAGTATTATGGGAACACCAATTATTAATCAACCACAGGTGGGAATTTTGGCATTAGGGGCAATTCGTAAAACTCCTGCAGTGATTGAAACTCCAGAAGGTGATTTTATTGGTATTCGTTATAAAATGTACTTATCACATTCTTATGATCACCGAGTAGTTAATGGAGCTTTAGGTGGGCAGTTTGTAAAAGCAGTTAAAGATTACCTTGAGACTTGGGATTTGGATAGACAAATTTGATTAATTTCTTTTAATAAAGAAAGAGTTTGAAATATAAAATTAACCTTAAAATAGATCCATTAAAAAATAAGATTTTCCTTTAAAAATAAACTAAAATATTTATTTTCAGCAAGGTAAATATTTCGGCGACAACTTTTTTCATAAAATATACGTATATATTTTATAATCAATTTAAAGTGTATAGATTATGAAAGTTTTTTACGTTGTTCTTACCTTATTTTCAATAATTTCATCCTTTTCTCAACAAAGAATTTTAGTATATCATGAAACTAATGGATTTAGGCATTCAGGAGCAATAAGTCAGGGAATTACAATGTTTGAAGATTTAGGAAATGAAGCTAATGATTGGATTACAGATAACTCTCAAAATTCAAGTGTGTTTAATGATTCAAATTTAGAACAATATAATGCTGTTGTGTTTTTAAATACTTCTGGGAATGATTTATTATCAAATTCTGAACAACAAGCATTAGAGAGTTTTATTGCTAATGGAAATGGATTTATTGGCATTCATGCAGCAACAGATACCTATCGTGACAGGAGCTGGGATTTTTATAATGAACTTGTTGGTGGTATTATTCAATCTAACCCAAACCATACGAGCAATAATTTTAATGCAGATATGCAGGTTTTAACTAGTCATTCTATTGTAGATTTTTTAGGCCCAGTAGGAAGCATATGGAATAAGAATGAAGAATATTACTATTGGCAAAATAATGGAGGGCAGTTGAGTACTGATAATACGATCCTTTTAGAAGTTGAACAGACTGGCAATAATACATTTGATGCAGCTAGACCTATTACATGGTTTAAGGAATCTATTACTTATGATGATGACGATGATAATTCTACACCAAGAATTACAATAAATGGGATTAAATCTTTTTACACTGCTTTAGGTCATAATGGTAGTGATTATCCTGGAAATTCTAATTTTAGAACAATGCTCAAGAATGCTACATTATGGGCCATGAATAGTAGTACTTTGAGCTTGAAAGGTAATTTAATTTCTAATTTTGAAATACCACAAAACCCAGTATTTAACACTTTACGTGTTAACTTAGGGCAAAACATTATTGGACCTATCGAGTTTGAACTGTATGATGCATTGGGTAAAGAAATAATTGCAAAAACCATTACAAATTTTGATAATAATAATTCCTTTACTTTGGATGTATCAACTATTACAAATGGATTATATATTGCGCAAATAAAAAACGAAAGATTTAAAGAAAGTTTTAAGGTGATAAAAAATTAAATTTAATATTCACTATTGTAACTTATACTAGTTCTTTTTTTTGATCACTTTAATTAAGTGTTCATTGACAATATTTGTTTGTGAAAATAATAAGGCTATTTAGAAACTTAAAATATTATTAATCAAAGAAATTCAATAATTATTAAAACATAAATGCTGAATTGTTATTACTCTATTAAATCAGTATCTGTCACTATAATTGTATATTCAAAATTTAAAGATGATATTTCGTTTAAACTCCATAACTCATCCTGTATTGGGTTTTGTTCATAAACTAAAATTAAATTGTTATTATTAGGAGAAGACCTAAAAAGTCTAATAACATCAAAAGCAGGGCTTTCTGAAGGTAGTTGAGTGCGATCAGAAATAGTTCCAGTAGCAATGAATTGATTTGATTGACTTTCTATTGTAAATTGATTGTTTTCTGATGATATATAAACAAGATCAGAACCTGTATTATTTTGGATAAAAAAATCGGTAACAATAACATCTTCATCATCTTCACATTGTGTAGCCATTAATAAAGGAACTAGGAGTAAAAGGAATAATTTTTTCATGATTTTATTGTTTTTTGATATTAAATAGATGTTTAAACTAAAAAGTGGTTGCGTGAAAATATCAATAAAACAGGAATTTTAATTTCAAAATACAATTATAATTTTACTATAAAAGATATTGAATCTCTTTTGAAAACCTTCTCTAGTTATAATATTTAAACTTATTCTATTTATCTTTATACTTTTAAAATATAATCAATGCAGCTCAATTTAACCAAACCCATTTGTTTTTTCGATTTAGAAACCACAGGAGTCAATATTTCACACGATCGTATTGTAGAAATATCTGTATTAAAAGTGTTTCCAAACGGTACGGAAGCATCCAAAACATGGTTAGTAAACCCAGAAATGGAAATTCCAGCAGAAGTTGTTGCTATTCATGGAGTAACTAATGAAAAAGTGGCTAATGAACCTACGTTTAAAGAGCTAGCAAAAGATATTCATAATATGATTAAAGACTCAGATTTAGGAGGTTTTAATTCAAACCGATTTGATATTCCGCTTTTAGCAGAAGAAATGCTACGCGCTGAAGTTGATTTTGATATGAAAAATAGAGTAGCAGTTGATGTGCAAACTATTTTTCATAAGATGGAGAAACGTACGTTAACCGCAGCGTATAAATTTTATTGTGATAAAGATTTAGAAGGCGCACATAGTGCTGAAGCAGATACCAATGCTACTTATGAAGTGTTAAAAGCACAAATTGAAAAATATGACGATTTAGAAAATGACACTAAGTTTTTAGCAGAATTTAGCGCTCATAAAAAGTTTGCAGATTTTGCTGGATTTATAGGTTATACTAAAGAAGGCGTAGAGTGTTTCTCATTTGGTAAGCATAAAGGGAAATTAGTGACTGAAGTTTTAGAAAAAGAACCAGGATATTTTGGATGGTTACTCAATGCAGATTTCCCTTTATATACTAAAAAGGTGTTAACTTCCATTAAATTAAGAGCGTTTAATAATAAATTGAGCTAATTTTCATACTCAAAACCTAAATAGTCTAAGATATCTAGTTGTTGAACTAATCTAAAAATAAAGAATGAAACTCATTTGCATAGGACGTAATTATACAGAACACATTAAAGAGTTGGAAAATGAAAAACCAACAGATCCTATTATCTTCTTAAAGCCAGACACATCTATATTATTAAAGAAACAACCATTTTTTATTCCAGATTTTTCAGATGATGTGCATCATGAAGTTGAGATTTTAATCAAAATCAATAAAGTTGGGAAACACATTGATAGAAAGTTTGCGCATAAATATTATGATGAAATTGGTTTAGGTATTGATTTTACGGCGCGAGATCTTCAAAGTCAATTAAAAGCGAAAGGACATC
>CAZECB010000223.1:0-4337 GCA_964510745.1 uncultured Flavobacteriaceae bacterium
CATATAATTCTTTAATCGAAAAAATTTCTAATACTTCAATAATATCACCATTAGCAATAAACCCTGCTTCTGTATTAGGTTTGATCCAGAAATAATTGTTTTTGACTACCATTAAATAATCCCCAGCAGTGAGTTCATGTTCATTAAATAAAATACGTGAACGTATCTGCTCATTATACTGATTAGCTCGTTTATTTGAACGTACTATAATGGCTGTATCTTCATTACCTAATTGACTATATGAATCATTAATAGCGTCAATAATATCATGTCCGTCTATTAAACGAACAATATCTTTAAAACCATTTAGGTTAAATTTAAACGTATCATAAAACGATGATTTTATAGCGTCTCGAAGCAACGTAGCATTAAACAAAATACCAGAATCTTCTGCTTGACGCATAACTACATCAAGTTCCATTTTTGTGACTTCTTTATTATAATTTAAGCTTAATTGATCTTCATCTAAAGCTGGGCTCAACTCTAATTTTACAGGAGGCAATTGAGCGATATCTCCTATCAGTAATAATTTGCATTGATGTCCTGAATATACATACTGAATTAAATCATCAAGTAATGAACCGTTTTCAAATAACTTAGATTCACTAGGAGTATCAGGAATCATAGAGGCTTCATCCACTATGAAAATTGTTTTTTTATGCTTGTTAGGTTGCAATACAAATTTTACGCCTCCGCCTGTATCTTTTTTAGGAAAGTATATTTTTTTATGAATAGTGAATGCTTCCTTATTTGAATAATTAGAAATTACTTTTGCAGCTCTTCCAGTAGGTGCCATTAATACAGCACTTTTTTGTGCTTTCCATAAGTTAGAAACTATGACCCCAATAATTGATGTTTTACCAGTGCCAGCATATCCTTTTAAAACATAAAGTGCATTTGGAGGCCCATCAAAAATAAATTTTGAAAGCTGTTCTAAAACAATATCTTGTTTTAATGTAGGTTGAAACGGAAATTGCTGTTTAATTAAAGTGTGAAATTCACTTGAAGTCATTAAAAAATATCCATTTTATATATTTTAACAAATATATAAATGATTTTTGTTAGCAATCATTTTCACGAACAAAAAAAAATTGTAGATTTGCTAGCATTATATAAAATAAAACTAATTTAATAAATATGTTAATTCTACTTGTTGTCCTTGTAATTTTACTTACCATTGGTATCGTATGGGTAATTGATAAATATGTACCTAAAAATGCTAAAAAATTCATTTTACCATTATTGTGGATCGCTATCATATGGCTTGGATATCTTACTTTTAACTCTGTTTATGGAGAAATTAAGTTTAATAAACTTAAAAATGAACGTTATGCAAAAGTGATTCCTAGTTTAATAGATATTAGAGACTCACAGTTAGCTTATAAAACAGTTACGGGTAAATTTGCCCCTAATTTTGAAAGCCTAGTGAAATTTATAGATACTGCAAGTTACACTATTACGCAACGTCGTGATACCTCTGTTGTAGATGAAGAGCAATCAAAAATTTTTAGAATTACAATGTATAAAGACATTGTACTTATAGATACATTAGGTTTAACTCCTGTTAAAGATTCATTATTTGGAGCAGATTCGCGCTACAAAACAATGATGAATGTTCCTGTTGGTAAACCTGGAATTCAATTTACTTTAAAAACAGGAAATGTAAGACAGAACGATATAAATATTCCTGCTTTTGAAGCTAAAGTATTAAAAAAAGATATATTATTTGATCAACCGATAGAATTAGTAGCAAAAGAGCTTCAAGTAATATCTGTAGATCAAGTAAATGGAGATGCTATTAAAGTAGGCTCTTTAGAAGAAGTAGACACTAATGGAAACTGGCCAAAAAACTATTCAGCAGCAAGTAAGCAATAATATAAGTGAGGTTGCTAATCATAAATTGTCCATTCAAGTTAGCTTGAATGGACTTTCTTTTTGTGCTTTAAACCATACAAATAATATTTTAGATTATTATAAAGTAATTTCGTTTGATAAAAAGTTAACACCTTCAGATGTATTAGATCAAATTATTCATACGTTTAATTCTGAAGATTTTTTAAAACAATCTTTTAAATGTGTTTCTATAATTCATGATAATGAATTATCGACACTAGTGCCTAAGCCTTTATTTGATGAAAATTATCTTGCAGATTATTTAAAATTTAATTCCAAAATATTAAAGACAGATTACATTGCTTATGATGATTTATTAATAAATGATAGTGTTAACGTATATGTACCTTATGTCAACATTAACAATTATTTTTATGATCAATTTGGCGCTTTTGAATTTAAACATGCTTCTTCCATTTTGTTAGAAGCGATTTTATCTCTAGAAAAGCATTCAACAGAAAAAAAAGTATACACTTATTGTTCTGAAACTTATTTTGAAATTGTTGTTTTAGATAAGAATCAGTTGATATTACATAATACATTTGAGTATTTTACAAAAGAAGATTTTATATATTATACCTTATTTACTCTAGAACAGTTAGAGCTTAATCCTGAAGAAATCAAGCTTATTTTAACAGGTACTATTACTGAAGCTGATGAAATTTATAAAATCACTTATAATTATATTAGAAATGTAAGTATACTAGAATATCAAAACTCATTTAAAGTAAATAATAATATAAATACATCTTCACTTCATAACATCACCCTTCTTAATAGTTTTTAAATGCGAATAATATCAGGAACTTATAAAGGAAGACGTATTACTGCTCCAAAAAAATTACCTGTTCGTCCAACAACAGACATGGCTAAAGAAGGTCTATTTAATATTATCAACAACCAATATTATTTTGATGACCTTTCTGTATTAGATTTGTTTTCTGGCACAGGAAATATAAGTTATGAATTTGCATCTCGCGGTACTACAAGCATTACATGTGTAGACCAAGATTATGGGTGTATCAAATTTATTAATGAAACGTCTGAAGCATTTGAAATGCCCATTCAAACTATAAAAAGTAATGTTTATAAATTTCTGGAGAGAACAAAATCAAAGTATACTATTATTTTTGCTGATCCACCTTATGCATTTTCTGAAAAAGATTTTTCAAAAATAGCTTTACTAGTTTTTAATAATAGTTTGTTAGAAGAAGAAGGTATTTTAATTATTGAGCATTCTAAACATACTGACCTATCAGATTTATCACAATATAGCTACTCAAAAAGTTACGGGGGAAATATGTTTAGTTTTTTTGAGTTTCAAGAATTATAAGCAAAAAAACCCTCTTTAAAATAGATTAAAAAGGGTTTATAAGATAAGTAAACCTATAAGCCGAATTCTGTTCATTTTGAACTTGTTTCAGAATCACTTCTTTACAAGATCAAAATTACCTTATCATTTATCTACATTTACTGTTGCCAGCAAACTTTAGCTGCCTACCCTCCAACAATCGAGCGTGCAGCTCTCAAACATTGGTATACATGACATTGCACCACATAGAGTTTACCTGGTTTCACTACAGCATAACCTGTACATACTTTCTGTTGCACTTGTCCATATCAATACTACATTGATCGACAGGAGTTACCTGCTATGTCTCACTATGGTGTCCGGACTTTCCTTCCTAAAATAAATTTAGAACGATAAGGCAACTTACCTTTTACTGAAATAATATAAAATTAAAACGGTTTTTAATAATTAATTTTAGACATACAAAAGTAATAAGTTAATTAAAAATTATGGTACGAAAACAAAAAAAATAATTGTGAATAACTACCCTAAAAAAAAGTAAGCTAAACGCTACATAAGGTTTTTGTGATTTGTATTTTTACAATACTACAATATGGAACAATTTATAGTATCAGCACGTAAATATCGTCCTCAAACTTTTGAAGAAGTTGTAGGACAACAGGCTATTACCAATACTCTTAAAAATGCAATTGATAATAATCATTTAGCGCAAGCATTATTATTTACAGGACCTAGAGGTGTTGGGAAGACTAGTTGTGCACGTATTTTAGCAAAGCAAATTAATTCAGAAAAAGAAATTGATCCTAAAGAAGATTTTGCATTTAACATATTTGAATTGGATGCAGCATCGAATAATTCGGTGGATGATATTAGAGCATTAGTAGATCAAGTTCGCTTTCCACCTCAAGTAGGGAAATATAAAGTGTATATTATTGATGAGGTACATATGTTATCTCAGAGTGCTTTTAATGCTTTTTTAAAAACTTTAGAAGAACCCCCTAAACATGCTATTTTTATTTTAGCAACTACCGAAAAACATAAAATTATTCCCACCATTTTATCGAGATGTCAAATCTTTGACTTTAAAAGGATAGGCGTAGTAGATGCTAAAAAGCATTTAATGCATGTATGC
>CAZECB010000224.1:0-4325 GCA_964510745.1 uncultured Flavobacteriaceae bacterium
GGTCGTGGAAAAGGCGGAGGGGTTAAACTTGCCAAAAATTTACAAGAAGTAGAAGATATTGCAGGTAATATTATTGGAATGGATCTAATCACACCTCAAACATCTGCTGAAGGGAAGCGTGTGCATCAAGTATTAGTTGCTGAAGATGTATATTATCCAGGAGAAAGTGAAACTAATGAGTTTTATATGTCTGTATTATTAAATCGTGGAACAGGACGAAACATGATTATGTATTCTACGGAGGGTGGAATGGATATTGAAACCGTTGCAGAAGAAACACCACATTTAATCTTTACAGAAGAAGTAGATCCAGCAACTGGATTATTACCTTTTCAAGCACGTCGTGTTGCTTTTAACTTAGGACTATCTGGACTAGCATTTAAAGAGATGACAAAATTTGTAATGTCATTATATACAGCTTACGTAAAATCAGATTCATCTTTATTTGAAATCAATCCAGTTTTAAAAACTAGTGATGATAAAATAATGGCAGTTGATGCTAAAGTAACTATTGATGATAATGCATTATACCGTCATAAGGATTATGTAGATTTAAGAGATGTTCGTGAAGAAAACCCCATTGAAGTTGAAGCAGGAGAGTTAGGACTAAATTATGTAGACCTTGATGGTAATGTTGGGTGTATGGTTAATGGTGCTGGTCTAGCAATGGCAACTATGGATTTAATTAAACAAGCAGGAGGTGAGCCAGCTAACTTTTTAGATGTTGGTGGTACAGCTGATGCTGCACGTGTAGAAGCTGCGTTTAAAATCATATTAAAAGATCCTGCTGTAAAAGCAATTCTTATAAATATTTTTGGAGGTATTGTACGTTGTGACCGTGTAGCACAGGGTGTTATTGATGCTTATAAAAATATGGGGACTATAAATGTGCCTATTATTGTACGTTTACAAGGTACCAATGCAGACATAGCTAAAGAATTAATTGATAGTTCTGGCTTAGATGTACAAAGTGCTGTTGAGTTTCAAGAGGCTGCAGATAAAGTACAAAGAGTTTTAGCATAACCATAAGTTAACATTAGAGCAATCTAATAACATTATAGTATAATTTTGATAAGAGTAGTGTAACGCACTACTCTTTTTTTGTGTATTATCTTTGCAGTGAATTAAAAGTCAATGTGTTAGAGTTATGTTAATATGTGTTAAACTATCACAAAATTATAAGGAAGCATAAACATTGTCGATTTAGGAATCTTAAAAAAATAAAACAAAAATTTTAAAAAAGTATTATGAAAAAGTTTAGAGTATTAATATTAGTTATTGCAGTTGCATTAAGCAATTCAATTTTTGCGGGTACAAACCCAAAAACTAATGGTGAAATTGAAAAACCTATAATTGCTAAAGAGATTAGTGATTTATTAAAAAATCCTTCTTTTGAAGTTAAACAAGAAGTTATGGTTATTACTACGGTGACATTAAATAAAAATAATGAAATTGTAGTATTATCTGTTGATACAGAAAATGAAACTATGTCTAGTTACATTAAAAGTAGATTAAACTATAAAGCGTTATCTAAAAATTCTACTTCTGGTTTAAATCAAATATTTACTATTCCAGTAAAATTTACATCAAATACTATTTAATGTAATAAGTAAAATTATTTGTATTAGTCTATAAAACTCTCAAGTTTAAGCTTGAGAGTTTTTTTATGCATGTAGGTAATCTATGTAATTTAGACTAAAATATGAGTGATGAAACAGGTTTTTAGAAAAACAATGTTTTTTTTTAAATATCTGACAAATAACTTGTTAGATATTTAAATCGTATGAAATTAAGATAAAATCGATGAAAAGCCTTTCTTTTTTCGATGAGAGACAATTTATTATCGATTATAAAAGCTCAATTATCTCTAATTTTATATTGTTAATTAATAGTCCTTGTATAGTTATGATAAATCGTGTAGAAAAACTAAGCTTACTCTCTGAAATGATTGAGTTTGCTCGTATAGATAAAAACTTAAAAGAAATTGAATATCAATTCCTTTTAGGAGTATCAAAACAATTAGATATTGCTAAGACAGATTTTGAATATTTATTGGATAACCCAGTAACTTATGTACATTTAAAATCTCATAGTGAGCGTATCGTGCAATTTCACCGTTTAATGCTTTTAATGAATTTAAATGAAGAAATGTCTAAGAGAGAAATTGTGAAACTTCATAATTTTGGACTTAGAATGGGCTTAGGGCACGAAGCAATATCTAGAGTGTTAGATTTAATGGGAAGTTTTCCAAACAAAATTGTACCACCAGATTTTTTAATTGATATCTTTAAGACTCAGTATAATTAAAATTATAGCTCTTTAAGTTTTGTTTGATAGACTTTAATATCATCCCTTAGTCTAGCAGCACTTATAAAATCTAATTCCTTAGCAGCTTGCTCCATTAGTTTACGTGTATCACGTATTTTTTTCTCTAATTGCGGTTTAGTAAGGTATTCACTTTCAGGTTCAGCAGCTTTTTGAGCTTCAATTTCATAATAATAAGAACTTACAGAATTTTTTGTTAAAGCATTATCTAAACTTTTATTTAATGCTTTGGGAGTAATATTATGCTCCGTATTATATGAAATTTGTTTTTCACGACGATAATTAGTTTCATCTATTGTTTTTTGCATGCTATTAGTAATTTTATTAGCGTACATAATTGCTCTTCCATTAAGATTACGAGCAGCTCTACCTACGGTTTGAGTTAATGATCTTGCAGAACGTAAAAACCCTTCTTTATCAGCATCAAGAATTGCTACTAGCGATACTTCTGGTAAGTCTAACCCTTCCCGTAATAAATTTACACCTACTAATACATCAAATAATCCTTTGCGTAAATCTTGCATGATTTCAACACGTTCTAAAGTGTCTACATCACTATGAATGTAGCGACAACGTATTTGAATACGGTCTAAATATTTAGTCAGCTCTTCCGCCATACGTTTTGTTAAAGTAGTGACTAATGTACGTTCATCCTTTTCTACACGTTGTTGAATTTCTTCAATTAAGTCATCGATCTGATTTAAACTAGGACGAATTTCTATTATAGGATCTAAAAGCCCTGTAGGGCGAATAATTTGTTCTACATATACACCATCTGTTTTTTGCAATTCATAATCAGCGGGTGTTGCACTAACATAAATAACTTGATTCTGAAGTGCTTCAAACTCTTCAAATTTTAAAGGACGATTATCCATGGCTGCTGGTAACCTAAAACCGTACTCTACTAGGTTTTCTTTCCTGCTTCTATCACCACCATACATAGCATGAACTTGTGAAATAGTGACATGACTTTCATCAATAACCATTAAATAATCCTCTGGAAAATAATCTAACAAGCAAAAGGGGCGTGTACCAGGATCTCTTCCATCAAGATATCTTGAATAGTTTTCAATACCAGAACAATATCCAAGTTCACGAATCATTTCTAAATCAAATTCTGTACGTTCTTTAAGTCGCTTTGCTTCTAAATGTTTTCCAATCTCTTTAAAATAATCATGTTGTTTGACTAAATCGTCTTGAATACCTTTTATTGCATTTTGTAATACATCTGGAGAAGTCACAAACATATTTGCTGGGTAAATAGTTAAGCGATCATATTTTTCAACCACTTCATTAGTCATAATATTAAAGGCTTCAATGTCTTCAATTTCATCTCCAAAAAAATGAATTCTAAAAGCGTCATCTGCATAACTTGGGAATATATCAACTGTATCTCCTTTTATTCTAAAATTACCATGATTAAAATCAGCTTCAGTACGAGAGTATAAACTTTGTACTAAGCGATGCAATAAATCTGTACGTGAGATCACTTGATCTTTTTTTAGTGAAATCACATTTTTTTGAAATTCTACTGGATTGCCAATACCATATAAACAGGATACAGAAGCTACTACTAATACATCACGCCGTCCAGATAAAAGGGAAGATGTAGTGCTTAATCGTAATTTTTCAATTTCTTCATTTATAGATAAATCTTTTTCTATATAAGTACCAGAAACAGGAATGTAGGCTTCGGGCTGATAATAATCATAGTAGGATACAAAATACTCTACAGCATTTTGAGGAAAAAATTGCTTAAACTCAGAATATAATTGTGCAGCTAATGTTTTATTATGAGCTAATATCAATGTTGGCTTTTCAACCTTTTCAATCACATTGGCAACAGTAAACGTTTTTCCAGAACCAGTTACTCCTAATAGAGTTTGATATTTTTCATTAGTATCTAGGCCATCTACTAATTTTTTAATTGCTTGAGGTTGATCTCCTGTTGGATTAAATTCAGATTCAATTTTAAAACGCATATATGCAAAGCTAAATGA
>CAZECB010000225.1:0-4318 GCA_964510745.1 uncultured Flavobacteriaceae bacterium
TTTACATTCTTCGTATAATCCGTTATAGTGTTGGACTGACAAAATTTCAGTCGGAGCCATTAGACAGGCTTGAAATCCGTTGTCAAGTGCTATAAACATTGACATTAAGGCCACTATGGTTTTCCCTGAGCCAACATCACCTTGTAATAGCCGATTCATTTGTGCATTGCTACCTAAATCGTTACGAATTTCTTTCAATACACGTTTCTGTGCATTGGTTAATTCAAAAGGTAAATATTCAGAAAAAAAAGTGTTAAAATAAGCGCCAACCTTGTCAAAAGGAAATCCTTTAATTTTTGATTTATGAATTAAATTTTTTAAAATTAATTGCAGCTGAATATAAAATAATTCTTCAAATTTTAATCGGTATTGCGCACGTGATAATAGGTCTTGATTTTTTGGAAAATGCACATTAAAAAGAGCATCACTTTTCGATACTAATTTCAATTCAGAAATTAAATTTACAGATAGTGTTTCAACAAATCGCCCTTTAGTTTCTAAAAATAATTGTTGCATTATTTTTCCAATTACGCGATTAGAAATTCCTTTATTAGATAATTTTTCGGTAGACGGATAAATAGGTTGCATTGCAGAACGCAGATTTTTTTCGTGCTCATTTTGCAACTCCATATCGGGATGTGGCATATTAAATTTTCCAGAAAACCAATTACATTTTCCAAAAACTACATAAGGTGTGTTTAATTTTATACCCTCTCTAATCCATTTATGACCTCTAAACCAAACCAGTTCCATAGTACCAGTATCATCTTTAAAAGTTGCAACTAATCGTTTTCCACGTTTCTGATTCACTTCTTTTAAACCAATAACCTTTCCAATAATTTGCACATCTGCATTATTGCGTTGTAATTGATTAATTTTATAATACTGAGTACGATCAATATAACGATTTGGAAACAGGTTGATTAAATCCTGATAGGTATGGATACCAAGCTCTTTACGAAGCAAATCAGCACGATTTGATCCAACGCCTTTTAAATAATCAATAGGAGTTTGAAGATTGATACTCATAGCCTACTAAAATAACTATTTCTGTTAAAGCTTGAAATGATAAAAAATACTATTTTGGTCTTATCGTTGTTAAAAGATATATGAAACAGAATTTGATACTCTTTTTAATATTTATAAGTTCTTTGGGGTTTGCTCAACAAACTGATAAAGTTGATTTTATACGAGGAAATATTGAAATATTTCCTAATGTAAAAACTAAACAGGTTAAAGGAAAAACAACATATACTTTTGAAATTCTTCAAGATGTAAACTCTGTTTATATTGATGCTATAGATGCAGAATTTGAATTGATTTTATTAGATAATAAAAAAGTAGCTTATAAAAATGACAGAAAAAAAATATGGATAAAACATCCTTTTAAAAAAGGAAGTGTACATACAATAGCGTTCTATTATCAAACAACACCTAAAAAAGCATTCTACGTTGTTAAAAAAGATAAAGATTGGCAAATATGGACACAAGGTCAAGGTAAATATACCAGTAATTGGCTGCCTAGCTTTGATGATATGAATGAAAAAGTAGAATTTGACTTATCTGTTACTTATAAGAATGGGTATGAGGTGATTTCTAACGGAAAATTAATTAGTAAGCAAGCAAATGACTCAACAACAACATGGCAGTATGATATGCAGCAACCAATGTCAAGTTATTTACTAGCACTCGCTATTGGCAAGTATAATAAAAAAACTGAAATTTCTAAACGAGGCATACCTTTAGAAATGTATTATTATCCTAAGGATAGCTTAAAAGTAGAATCTACGTATCGCTATAGTAAACAAATTTTTGATTTTTTAGAAGATGAAATTGGTGTAGTGTATCCTTGGCAGAATTACAAACAGATTCCAGTAAAAGATTTTTTATATGCAGGAATGGAAAATACGAGTGCTACTATTTTTGCAGATAGTTTTGTAACAGATTCTATTGGATTTGTAGATAGAAATTATGTCAATGTCAATGCACACGAATTAGCACATCAATGGTTTGGTGATCTAGTAACCGAAACTTCAGGAACTCATCATTGGTTGCAAGAAGGTTTCGCAACGTATTATGCGCTTTTGGCAGAGAAAGAAATTTTTGGTGATGCTTATTTTTATTGGAAGCTTTACGAACATGCTCAAGAACTCCAAAAACAAGAAATACAAGGGCAAAGTACATCATTACTAGATCCAAAATCAAATAGCTTAACATTTTATCAAAAAGGAGCTTTAACGCTATTTATGTTAAGAGAAAGAGTAGGGGATACTGCTTTTAAAAAAGCAATTAAAGCTTATTTGCAAAAACATCAATTTAAGAATGTAGAAACCAATGATTTTATTTCTGAAGTAGAAACCATAAGTCATCAAAATTTAGATGCTTTTGTATCCCTTTGGATTAATGATAAAAAATTTCCTTATGAAGACATCATCAAAGTATTAAAAACTAAATCTACATTTTTATGGGAATATGAAATGGTAGATTGTGACGTATGGAACTCTAAATGTGATAAGCATTTAAAGTACCCAATATCAGATAAAGCTAAAATAAAGTTGATTTCGCAACGCCCAGATCGAGTGACTACTGAAACTTTTAAAAATAGTATTGAAGTTAGACAAGCTATTGCAAGTTATGTCACAAAGATTCCTTTGAAATTGAAGGCTGAATACGAAAGTTTATTAAATGATAATTCTTATCAAACTAAAGAAATAGCTCTGTATAATTTATGGAATAATTTTGAAACAGATAGAGTGAAATATCTTAACAAGATTAATAATGTTCATGGATTCTCAGATAAAAATGTACGTACGCTTTGGTTAGCATTAGCATTAGTGACTCCAAATTATGAAATCGATAAGAAACAAATGTTTTTAAATGAATTGATTGATTATACGAGTTCTAAATACGGATTTGAAGTACGCCAAAATGCCTTTAGATATTTAAAATTAATAAGTGCTTGTGAAGCAGAATGTAAATCTAATTTAAACGGAGCAAAAACACATCACAATTGGCGATTTTCAAACTTTGCTAAGAACTTGTTTGCTCGTAATTAGAGTGTCCAAAGATCATGGACTTCTTCTTTGATAAATGATAATGCTGTATTACTTGGTGGTTGTTTTTCCATCATTTCTGTTAAAACAACTTCACGAAGTTTATTAGCGGAATCTGTTTTTTCTAGCAAACTTGCTTTTCTAATTAATTGTATCGTTGCGTTTTTTGCAGCAGAGATAACACCCCAACAATCATCACTAACATAAATTTGTTGCGATAAATTATGCTCAAATTCTTGTTCAACATTACTGATTAATAAAGATTCGTAATCTTCTTTTGAATCTCCTATAGGTGTCACACGTATTAATAATTTATTAGGAGAAATACGTTCTAGAAATAGTGACATACGCTCGTAAGCTTGTAACCGAGTAGGCATTGAATTAACTTGAATGTCTTTTTGTAATAAATATCGACGACGCCTATCTTCATTTTTTGTATGTTCTTTAAAAAAATAATAAGCAATAAGTCCAGTAATTAAAGCAGGAATACTGTATAGAAATATATCAAAAATCTTCTCTTCCATGGTAGGTTAATAGTTTGGTTATTGATTACAAACTTAATGTCTTTTGATTAATTGGGCAAATCAGATTAATTTGCCTTTTCATATGCTTCTTTCATCCAAGCAATCAATTCGTCATTAACCTCGTCAATCATCTCAATTTTTACACGATGCGTACACATCGTTCCAAAAGGGCCGGAGTTTTCTAATCGAGCTGAGATAGGTTTATCTTTTAATTTTAAACCTAAATCAATACGTGTTTTAGTAGCAGGTTTGATTAGCGTGAATTGCTTTTTCCGAATAATACTCACACTTCCTTTTTTAGGCGTAATTACAACATCGTTTCCAAATGTTTGGGCTACAGTAATTAGTTTTTCATAAATAGGAAATAAAGCCTCTTTTCCCTTGTATTGATTGCTAACTAAATCATCAGGAGATTCATTAGTGTCTTTTGACAAAGTGACTATAGTATTAGCAAAGCCATGAGTAACCCCATGTTCTGTTTTTAGAAATTTTACAGCTTCTCCATGTTTAGTAAATGTTTTTTCCTTTAGAACTTTTTTCCATTGTTCTAATGATTTACCTGTTTTCTCAGGCATGTTATTAATCATGGTTTGTAATGCATCACTCATAATAGTTTGTTTTAGCAATTTTTACCTCCTAGATAAATACAATCTTTTAATTCTTGCATTCCGTTAAATGGTACAGGTGTTTTTTCGTAACAATAGGCTTTACTTAATTCTTTAGCAAGATTTTGATCATCTA